>DASTBR010000046.1:0-3427 GCA_035711945.1 Dehalococcoidia bacterium | reverse complement strand
GCTCCGTGACGACATAGAGTCGCACAGGCTCGCCGGCAGCTTCGGCCTGGAACGAGTTAACCCACGGTCCCTGCTCTTGAACGTGGCCGCCGACGATGTTGAACTGTCCGATCCAAAGTTCGCTTGCGGTGTCGATAGTGCTGCCCCCTTTGGCGAGGTTGGGCGCGGATCGCTGCGCCTCCTGATTCTTGTTCCCGCTCCAGCGGCGGGAAGGAGCTTTGCTGGTTCGGCGATCAGTCTAGTGGCTTATCCGCTAGCCGAAAGCTCACACGTTGGTGGGGCAGCTACTGGAAGAGCGCGCCGACCGATTGACCAGTGTGGATACGACTGATCGCCTCGCCGAGGAGTGGAGCGACGGAGACCACTTTCATCTGCGGAGTCATCTTCTCTGCCGCCACCGGCAGTGTATCCGTGACGACCAGCTCCTTGATGGCAGACTCGGAGAGCGCGCTGGTTGCGTCGCCGCTAAGGATGGCGTGGGTCGCAGCCACGTAGATGTCCTGGGCGCCGTGCGCCTTGAGGACGTTGACGGCCTGGAGAATGGTGCCACCAGTCAGTATCTCGTCGTCGATGACCAGGGCGTCGTGACCTTCGACCTCACCGATCAGGTTGAGAGCCTCTGCCTTCTCGACGTTGCCCGAGCGGCGCTTTTCGATGATGGCCAGCGGCGTATCCAGTCGCTCGGCCAGGTTGCGCGCGCGCTTGGAGTCGCCGACGTCCGTGGCAACAACGACAGGCTGGTTTAGTCGTTTTTCCTTGAAGTAGCGGGTGATAAGGAACAGCGCGGTGAGCTCGTCGAGCGGGATGTTGAAGAAGCCCTGTATCTGCCCGGCGTGCAGGTCGAGAGTCAGGATGCGGTCGGCTCCTGCGGTCTCGAGGAGATTGGCGACGAGCCGGGCGCTAATAGGCACGCGGGGCTGGTCCTTCTTGTCCGAGCGGCCGTAGGCGTAATAGGGCATGACGGCCGTGATGCGGCCTGCCGAGGACCGCTTGAAAGCGTCGATCATGACAAGCAGCTCCATGAGCCGGGTGTTAACTGGGGAGCTGATGGGCTGGACGATGAAGCAGTCGCGCTGACGGACGTTCTCGTTGATGCGGACGAAGACTTCTTCGTTGGAGAACTCGAAGACCTCAGCCTGGCCCATCGGACGGCCGAGATAGTCGCAGATTGCCCTTGCCAGCGCAGGGTGTGCGTTACCGCTGAAAATCGAGAGTTCCTGGTACAGGAAGGGCCTCCGTCAGTGCCGGGCTGGACGCGATCTATTCATAGCAGACGCCCCGCGGCGGGCAAAGCAGCGTTGCGCGTTGTGCGCCCAGAGTCCACTCTTCGGCCATGATCCGAGCGCTGCACTGGCAGGACGGCGCGATCCAGGAGGTCGCAGTCGATCAGGTCGCTGCGCTGGCGCGCGATAAGGCGCGCGCTGGACTGCTCTGGGTCGACATCGAGGGAGAGCCAGAGGAACCGTCCCGTGACCTGCTCGAGAAGGGGTTTGGATTCCACTACCTGGCCGTGGACGACTGCCTCAATGTCCGCGTGGACATGCCCAAGCTCGACGACTACGACAGCTATCTATTCATCGTCGGGCAGCGGCTGGCCTACGACGACGAAAATGACGAGCTGCATTCGGCCGAGATCGACCTCTTCCTGGGTGACAACTACGTAGTCACTTATCACGACCAGCGCTTCCCGGAGCTGGAAGAGGTGGGCGATCGGATGCTGGAGGGTGTCCACAGGACGGAGCGTGGCGCAGATTTCCTGGCGCGAACGATCCTCGACGTCGTCGTCGACGAGTACCTGCCCGTTGTCGAGATGATCCAGGAAGACGCGGATCGCCTCGAGGACATGGTCGTGGCGAATCCGAGCCCTGCGTGCCTGGAGGCGACGCGAACCCTGCGGCGCAACGCCACGCAGTTGCGGAGAGCGCTGGGGCCGATGCGTGATGTCCTCAACCGGTTGTCGCGCGGGGAGTTTCCGACGCTGGTGCAGGCGGAGCATCAGATCTACTTCCGCGACGTGTACGACCACGTGGCGCGTGTCGAGGAGCTGACAGTTGTGATCCGCGAGCAGGCGGACCTCGCGCTGACTTCGTATCTCTCAGTCACGAACAACCGGTTGAACAGCGCTATGAGGGTGCTGGCGATCATAAGTGTGATTTTCTTGCCCCCGACGCTCATCGCCGGCGTCTTCGGGACCAACTTCGAAGAGAACCTGCCCTACGGCGAAAGCTGGGGTGTGCTCTTCATGTTCGTGCTCTTCGTGGTGGTCGACCTACTGGTGATCGCGTTCCTACGCATGCGCCGGCTGATCTAACGGCACATCCACAGGCGTGCTGGCTCGTAAGCTGGATTCGAATCCCTGCCAGAGCGGACGAGGACGGTTATGGACTACGAGCTTTCTGAAGAACACAAGCTGATCCGGGAGACGGCGCGGCGAATCGCCAAGGAGAAGGTGGCGCCGCGGGCGCCCGAGATTGACGTCAGCGAGGAGTATCCACACGACACGTTCGAGACGTTCAGAGATGCCGGGTTACTGGGGCTGGCGATCCCAACCGAGTACAACGGCTCCGGTGCAGGGACGCTGGGCCTGGCGGTGGCGGTGGAGGAGGTCTCGAAGTACTGCAATGCATCGGGGCTGATGCTTCTGCTTTCAGCCCTGCCGACGAAGCCGATTCTGATTGGCGGGACAGAGGAACAGAAGAAAGAAGTCGTCGGCAAGGTGGCGACCGGCGAGATCAAGGGCGCGTTCTGCCTGACCGAGCCGAACGTCGGCTCAGACGCGGCGAACCTCCAGTCGAGAGCGGTCAAGGACGGCGATGATTATGTCATCAACGGCGAGAAGTCGTACATCTCCGGCGGGACGGTTGCCGATTACGTCGTCTGCTTCGCAAAGACGGGCGAAAACGGGGCGCGCGCGATCTCGTCGTTCATAGTCGAAACGAAGTCGCCCGGCTTCAGCGTCACTCGTACCGACCGCAAGATGGGTGTTCGCGGCGTGCCGACAGCGCACATTCTCTTCGACAACGTTCGCGTACCGGCCGACCACCTGATCGGTCACGTCGAGGGGAAGGGTTTTCAGTCGGCGATGCTGGGGTTGAACTCGCTGCGTCCGGTCGTGGGGTCGCGCGGCCTGGGGCTGGCCGAGGGTTGCCTGGCCTACGCGCTGGAGTACGCGAAGAAGCGCGAGGCCTTCGGCGCACCGCTGACTGACAAGCAGGCGATCCAGTTCATGTTCGCCGATATGGCGATCAACATTGAGGCTGCTCGTCACCTCGTCTACCACGCGGCGTGGCTGGTCGACCAGGGCAAGTTCACGCGCGAATACGCGGCCTATCTATCGATGGCGAAGGCATTCGCTACCGAAATGGCGAACAAGGTGGCGTCCGATGCGCTGCAGGTACTGGGTGCCCAGGGCTACATGATGGACCAC
>DASTBR010000045.1:0-3208 GCA_035711945.1 Dehalococcoidia bacterium | reverse complement strand
TACGGGCGGCTCACCGACTACGCTCGCCCCTCGCCTGTTGATCGGCGCCATCTCGCTGTAGTAGGACGGAATCGGCGAGAGGTTGCCCAGGTGTAGGCGACGGAAGGCGTCGAATTCCGGGATCTCGAGCACCGGGTTGCTCGAGAGCTCCTCGCCGAGGACCGAGCGGCGTCGCCCACCTCCTCCCGTTGTTGCACAGAACGAGCCGGAACCATGAGTGGGCAGGATGTCGGTTTCGGGAGCAAGCAGCTTGGAGAGCCGTTTGGCCGTTTCCCACTGCAGGCGCGTGAGCTTCTCAGTGTGCTCGTCGCCGAGGAGGTCGGTTCGGCCGGCTGATCCGACGAGCAGCGAGCCGCCGGTGAAGGCGCCGACCGTGCGTCCTTCCTCGTCAATGGCCAGGTAGGCGGTGTGCTCGTAGGTGTGGCCGGGAGCTGCCACCGCGCTGATCCGAGCGTCACCAAGCTGGACGCCCTCGCCGTCGGAGATCGGTTGATGGTGGAAGTCCAGCTTCGCTCCGGCAGGCGCTACGATGGTCGCCCCGCGCGCGGCCAGCTCAGGGCCGCCGGAGACATAGTCGTTGTGCAAGTGTGTTTCGATGACGTGCTCTATCGTCGCCCCCTGCTCGTGGGCGGCCTGCAGGTAGGGTCGAACGTCGCGCTGCGGGTCTACGACCGCGGCTGACCTGCCGACCACGACAAGGTAGGAGGAGTCGCCGAGGGCCTTGGTCACGAATTGGTTTGTTTGCACGTACGCGCTCCCATTATCCGGGGACGACGGACTTCAAAGAGTGACGGGCGTTATAAACAGGTCGTGACTACGGTCGAGCGAACCAGTGCGTCACCGTTCCTGCACTTTTCACGGGACGAGTGGTCGAAGCTCCGTGCCTCTACGCCGCTGACGCTGTCTGAAGACGAGCTGCGCGAGCTTCGCGGGCTCAACGAGTATGTCTCGCTGGACGAAGTCGCGCAGGTTTACCTGCCGCTCTCGCGGCTGCTCAACCTCTACGTCGCGGCGACGCAGGAGCTACACCGCGCTGCCGATACGTTCCTCGGGAAGTCGGCCGCGAAGACGCCGTTCGTGTTGGGGATCGCGGGCAGCGTGGCGGTCGGCAAGAGCACGACGGCGCGAATCATGCAGGCGCTGCTTGCGCAGTGGCCAAATCACCCGCGCGTCGACCTTGTTACGACCGATGGCTTCCTCTACCCGAACAGCGTGCTGAACGAGCGGGGCCTGATCACGCGCAAGGGCTTTCCGGAGAGCTATGACCTGCGGGCGCTGGTGCGTTTCGTTGCCGAGGTGAAGTCGGGACAGCCGGAAGTAAGCGCCCCCGTCTACTCACACGTGATCTACGACATCGTCCCGGGAGAGCTGCAGTGGGTGCACAGACCCGACATCCTGATCATCGAGGGGCTCAACGTGCTGCAGAGCCCGGCTTCGCGGGGCGATGATGGCTCGCCGCACATTTTTGTATCTGACTATTTCGACTTCTCGGTCTACGTCGACGCCGCCGAAGCCCACATTCGCTCGTGGTACGTGGAGCGCTTCGTGACGCTCTGCCTGAACGCCCGGGACGACGAGAACTCATTCTTTCACCGCTTCGCAGCGCTCGATGAGGCCGCGGCCGCTGACCTTGGGGGCCAGGTCTGGGACGAAATCAATGGTCTCAACCTGCGGGAGAACATCGAGCCGACCCGATCGCGGGCCGATCTGATCCTGCAGAAGGCGGCGGATCACTCCGTGCAGGCGGTCACGCTGCGCAAGCTCTGACGCCGGTCGACGCGGCCATGCCGGGCGCTTCATACTAGTTCGCACCTGTTGCACAAAGTCCCGCGCCGCGGGCCGGAGGTACCGATGTCAGACACCCTGATCGATAAGCGCGACGACGGCGTCGCCCTGATAACGCTGAACCGCCCGGACAGCCTCAACGCCATGGGCGGCCAGCTCATGCCTTTGCTCGCCGATTACCTGGCAGATTGCTCGCGCGATCGAGACGTACGCTGCGTGGTTCTGACCGGCGCCGGCAGGGCCTTTTGCGCAGGGGGCGACGTAAAGGGGATGGCTGCTCGCGGGGAGGCCGCGGCAGGCAACGGCAACCGCTCCCCAGCGGGCGACTTCGCGCGCAGCGTCGAGAACCTGCGCCAGTCGCAGCGCGCGACGAGCTTCATGCTGCACACGATGCCCAAGCCGACCATCGCCATGGTCAACGGCCATGCGGTTGGGGCGGGACTCAGCCTGGCGCTTGCCTGCGATATTCGAGTGGCGTCCGAACAGGCCAAGTTCGGTACCGTATTCCGCAACGTGGGCTTTAGCGGCGACTTCGGCGGGTCCTACTTCCTGCAGCGGCTGGTCGGCAACGGTAAAGCCCGGGAGCTGTACTTCACGGGCGAGATCCTCGACGCGAAGGAGGCCGAGCGCATCGGCATGGTCAACCGCGTTGTCCCGCACGACGACCTGGTGGAGCAGACCATGGCGCTGGCCACGCACCTCGCCGCAGGTCCGAGCCTCGCCTACGAGCGGATGAAGGAGAACCTGAACCGCGCCGAGACGAGCGACCTGGGAACGCTGCTCGACCAGGAAGCTCTGAACATGACGCTCTCAGGGACGACGCAGGACCACCGCGAAGCGGCCCGCGCCTTCGTCGAGAAGCGCCAGCCGACGTTCGCCGGAGAGTAGCTTGGAAGCCCGCTCCTACCGCGGCTTTGAGCTGACGCTGCACGACCCGGGCATAGCGCTAGTTACATTTAATCAACCCGAGCGGCTGAACGGCATGACACAGGGTCTAAAGCGGGACCTTGTCGAGACTGTGCTGCAGGCGCAGATGGACGACGCCATTCGTGTCGTCGTCTTTACGGGCTCGGGCCGCGCGTTTTCGGCGGGCGACGACATCAGCGGACACCGTCGGGAGACGGACGCCGACCAGGCGTTGGTACCGGAAATCCCGGGCGGCCACCGCGATCCGATCGGCACCTACGAGGGGCTGCGCAACATTTCGCAGCCGCTGAACGCGGCCGTGCGCAACCTGGACAAGATCACGGTGGCCGCGATCAACGGGGTAGCGATTCAGACCGGACTATCGCTGGCCCTGGCCTGCGACTTCCGCATCGCGTCGACCGAGGCCCGGCTGGGCAGCGGGACGATCAGGTTCGGCCTGTTGCCGGACGAGGGCGGCCAGTTCCTGCTGGTGCAGCTGATGGGCGTGGGCAGGGCG
>DASTBR010000044.1:0-2189 GCA_035711945.1 Dehalococcoidia bacterium | reverse complement strand
GTCGAAGACCTGAGTCAGGTCGAGGTCGCCAGACTTGGGCCGGCCATCGAGCGGCATCCTGCCTTCCCGGAACGGACCAACGTCCAGTTCGCGCGCGTTCTGAGCCATAACCGCGTGGCGATCAAGATCTGGGAGCGAGGGGCCGGTGAAACGATGGCCTCAGGGTCAAGCAGCTGCGCGGCCGCTGCTGCCTGTCACCGGCTGGGGCTGGTCAACCGGGACGTGACGATCGCGATGGACGGTGGCGATCTGTCGATCAGGCTCGAAGAAAGCGGCGAGATTACGATGGACGGGCCTGTCGAAGAGACGTTCCGGGGCGAGTTCAGCGAAGACCTGCTCGCGCGGCTTGCGGCCCCTGCGTAAGCCGCTCCACCTTATTGAGGAGCACGTCAACACCGAACGGCTTGCGCAGGAAGTCGCTGGCGCCGATGCGCTGGCTCTCACGGGCGAGGTCGTGAACGGCCGAGAGTACGAGGACCGGCAGGCCCGACAGGCTCGCGTCGGATCGTAGCTGAGCCATCATCTGCCAACCGTCGACGCCCGGCAGCATGAGATCAAGGATGACGAGATCGGGCCGCTCCTCGTGGATCGAGGACATCGCGGCACGACCGTCGCTTACTGTTTCGACGTCGTACTGCTCCGACTGCAGGATGGCCAGGAGCATCTTCTGAATCCGGACGTCGTCCTCGACGACCAGCACCCGCAGCTTCGCTTTGAGCTCCACCCGAGCAACCATCTCGGTTAGATCTTGCCACACGGATCGCGAGGGGCCGTGACGACAGCCCTGCCCGTTTGTGTCTTTTGCACTGATCGCACGATTACAGGAGGGGAACCACGATACGCAACTGAATCGTTACTTCAGCAGGGCCGAAAGGCAGGGCCCCGAAATACCGCCGATAGAATAGGAACAGTACTACGCCTCTGCTTCGCAACTCCCCTGGCGATCATTCGCAAGGTAACAAGTGACGCAGAATAACGGCCGTCCGCACCGTCACACGCGCTTGCATCGGATCAACCACCGACGCAAGTCGACTCCGAATGTCTTCCTGATGGCCGCTGGAGCCGTCGGCATCTTGCTGACAGGGGTTGCCGCGGTTGGTGTGGGACTGTTTGTCGACCAATACGCTCAAGCATCCGAAGACGCGAACACCCTGCTCGAGCGATTGCAGGAAGAGTACCTGCCGGGGAACGTGTTCTATGCCCGAGATGGGCAGCTACTGCACCAGGACGTGACTCACGGGGAGCAGGGCGAAGACATCCTGCGACAGCCGGTAGCGCTGGAGGACATCTCTCAGAACCTGATCGACGCTGTTATCTCAACCGAGGACTCAGACTTCTACGACAACCCCGGCATCAACGTGCGAGGGCTGACCCGCGCCGCATACGAGAATTTCTTCCCGTCGGAGGATGACCAGGTCCTGGAGGGTTCCGGCGGATCGTCGATCACGCAGCAGCTGGCCAAGTTGCTCTACTTCACCTACGAGGAGCGAACGACCCGCTCGATCGAGCGCAAGAACCGCGAGGTCTTCCTGGCGCTGGCGATCAACGACAAGTTCAGCAAAGACCAGATCCTCGAGGCCTACCTGAACACGGTGCCGCTCGGCAACCTGACGCAGGGCGCCGAGGCGGCCTCCCGCGTGTACTTCGGCAAGCACGCGTCAGAGCTGACGCTCGAGGAGGCCGCGCTGCTGGCCGGCATCCCGCAGTCGCCGACGCGCTACGACCCCTATCGCAACTACGCGCTGGCCAAGCGGCGGCAGGAGGATGTGCTGGACCTTATGGCCCAGCGCGGAATCATCACCCGCAACGAGGCCGAGAACGCGAAGGCTGTCGATCTCGACGCCAAATACTACTTCAGCTGCACAGACTGCGAGCCGGATGTGGCCAGCCTGCGCAACTCTCCGGCGCCACACTTTGTGCGCTACGCACAGGATGAGCTGCGCGAAATCGTCGGCGAAGAGGTTTACAACCACGGCGGCCTAAAAGTGACGACCTCACTCGACCTCGAGATGCAGCTCACGGCGCAGAACATTACGCAGGAGTGGAGCTACGACTTCGAAACGAGCCTTGATCCACCGCCGAAGAACGCAGCCGTCAGCGGGATTGTCCCGGGCACCGGCGAGATCCTTTTCTACGTCGGCAGCCGCAACTACAACGACCTACCGATCGAAGGAGAGAACGACATTCTG
>DASTBR010000043.1:0-10005 GCA_035711945.1 Dehalococcoidia bacterium | reverse complement strand
CGAGGTCACTTCCTCGCCGGCGCTCTCTTGAGTGGCCTCACGCTCCGTTGTCATTCGCTATCCCTCCCTGGCCAGCGGTCTGGTCAGTGTGCCAGCAGGCTGCGGTGTGTTCAGGTCCAACCTCCACCATCGGTGGGTACTCTTCGCGGCACTTGTCTGTTCTGAAGCCGCAGCGCGGGAAGAACGGACAGCCCGGCGGCAGGTTAACCATATCGGGCGGGACGCCCTCGATGGGGTCAAGCTTGTCCTTCCGCAACTGGTCGAGGCGCGGCACCGACTTGAGCAGGCCGAGGGTATAGGGGTGACGCGGGTTGCTGTAGAGCTCATCAGCCGACCCGGTCTCGATTACCCGCCCGGCGTACATGACGTTGACGCGGTCGGCGTAGCGGGCAACGACGCCGAGGTTGTGGGTGATGATGATGACCGCGGTGCCGAACTCCTTGCTCAGGCGGGCGAGGATCTCCAGAACCTGTGCCTGGATCGTCACGTCGAGGGCCGTCGTCGGCTCGTCGGCCAGCAGCAGCTTGGGGTTACAGGAGAGTGCCATTGCGATCATGACGCGCTGGCGCATGCCGCCCGAGAACTGATGGGGATAGTCGTTGACGCGACGGGCCGCCTCAGGGATACCAACCATCTCGAGGAGCTCGACCGCGCGCCGCGTGGCGCCCGTGTGGTCCATCTTCAGGTGGAGCTCGAGGGCCTCGGTCAGCTGCTTGCCGATCGTCAAGACCGGGTTCAACGAGGTCATCGGCTCCTGGAAGATCATGGCGATGCGGTTGCCCCGGACGTGGCGCATCTCGTCGTCGTCCATCTTGAGGAGGTCTTCGCCCTCGAAGATGATCTCGCCGTCGACGATCTTGCCGGGTGGGTTGGGGATCAGGCGGAGGAGGGAAAGGGCTGAGACGCTCTTGCCGCAGCCCGACTCACCGACCAGGCCCAGGGTCTCGCCTTCGTTAACGTCGTAGGTGACTCCGTCGACGGCCTTAACGACGCCGTCCTCGGTGAAGAAGTAGGTGCGAAGGTCTTTAACCTGAAGTAGAGGGGCCAATTTTCGTCCTCCTGAGGTTAACGACGCGGTCGCCCTGCGGAGCCGTCTCCAGAGGCGACTCGTGTGAGAGTCGGAGTGATGGTTGCATCAAAAGTCGCTGATGGCAAGGGCTGGTGGGGAAGAGGAGACTCGAACTCCTACGCCTTGCGGCACATGATCCTAAGTCATGCTCGTCTGCCAATTCCGACACTTCCCCCC
Organism: Dehalococcoidia bacterium; assembly: GCA_035711945.1. Taxonomy (GTDB): domain Bacteria; phylum Chloroflexota; class Dehalococcoidia; order WHTO01; family WHTO01; genus DASTBR01. The sequence continues at coordinate 8,759 of DASTBR010000043.1, read as the reverse complement.
TCGATGATCGGTGGAGGCGGCCTTTGCCTTTGACGCCTCCGCAACGGTCACGAAAGCTACGTGGCCGCCAGTCTAAAGCAATAAGCGGCGAACTGAGAATACAACTGAAGGTACAGGGCTAACTCTTCTGGAACTCGGCGTAGAGGTCGAAGTTAGCTGCCTGGCCCGCCATCGCTCCCTCGTGGACCGCGGACGAAACCTGGTGGGCGTGGCGGCCCGTGACATCGCCTGCGGCAAAGAGGCGCGGCACGTTGGTCCGCTGCTCCGACGTTATGTTAATGTATCCTCGCTCGTCGAGAAGGGCACCCAGCTGGGCGGCCAGCTGAGAGTTAGGGACAGAGCCCAGGAGGCTAAAGATTATATCGGCGGGATAGCGCTCGCCGTTGACTTCAACAGCGCGCAGACGACCGGCGCCGCCAACAGTCCGTTCGACGCGGCCCTGCACGACTTCGATGCCCTGCTTGCGCATGCTCGCCAGCTGACGGCTTGCCAAGGCATTGTCACCCTCGACCGTCTCCTCCACAAAAAGGATGTCGTCGGTGTAGACGAGGAACTGGCGGGCGGTCACAGCAGCTTCTTTGTCGGCGCCGACCAAGACGAGCTTCTTGCCGCGCGTGCGAAAGCCGTCACAGGTGATGCACCAGAAGAGTGACCGCCCGATGTGACGCTGGACGCCGGGGAAGGTCGGCCAGACGTCTGTTACGCCCGAGGCGAGGATGAGAGTGCGGCCGCGCCAGCGACCACAGTCGCCGTTGAGCACAAAGAGGTCGCCCTGCATCGCCGCAGAGGCGACCGTGCCCGTCGCGAAGTGGACGCCGAAGCGCTCGGCCTGGCTCCGTCCGAGTTCGCGCAGGCGAGAGGCTTTGACGCCGCGCGGGAAGCCGAAGTAGTTTTCGTTCAGCTGAGGGCCGCTCGAGCGGCCCGCGCCGTTGTCGATGACAACCGTCTTGCGCAGAAAACGGCCGAGATAGATGGCTGCGGACAGGCCGGCGGGACCGCCACCCACGACTATCGAGTCGAAGACCTCGCGAGGCACGCTCAGCGCCGGCGATGCCGGCGGGAGGTGCCCTGGGTAACGCGGGCTGTCTGCTGGCCGTCGGCGCCGGCCATCATTCCGGCGAGGTCCTTGGGCATGCGCCCGCTGCTGATCTGCTCCATCAGCTTGCGCGCGTTCGCGAACTGTTTGAGCAGTTTGTTGACGTCCGCTACGGTGGTGCCGCTGCCGTCGGCTACGCGGCGGCGACGGCCGCCGTTTCGTTCCAGGACCTCAGGGCGGCGACGCTCTTCGGGCGTCATCGAGAAGATGATCGCCTCGACGCGCTTGAACTGGCTCTCGTCCAGCTCCTGATCCTGCATCTGCTTCTTGATCTGCCCAAAGCCGGGCAGCATGCCCATGACCTGCCCCAGCGGACCCATCTTGCGCACCTGCTGCAGCTGCTCGACGAAATCCTGCAGGTCGAAGGCGCCCTTGCGAAGCTTCTCTTCCAGGCGCTGCGCCTGCTCCTGGTCGATCGTTTCCTGTGCCTTTTCGACGAGCGAGACGACGTCGCCCATGCCGAGGATGCGCGAGGCAAAGCGATCGGGGTAGAACGGCTCGATGGCGTCGGTCCGCTCACCGGTCCCGACGAACTTGATGGGCACGCCGGTAACGGCGCGAATTGACAGTGCTGCGCCACCGCGGGCGTCACTGTCGACCTTTGTCAGGACCAGGCCGGTGAGACCAACCGCTTCCTGGAAGTCCTGGGCGACGTTGACTGCTTCCTGCCCGGTCATGGCGTCAGCGACGAGCAGCGTCTCGTTGGCCTGCAGCTCGTCGTGCAAACGGCGAAGCTCCTGCTGCGCTTCTTCGGTTAGCTCAACGTAGCCCTGGGTGTCGACGATCAAGACCGAGGCATTGGCCTTGCGCGCCGCCTGCAGGGCGTCCCTCGCGATCTCGTGCGGCTTGCCATCGCGACTGTAAAACTCGAGGTTCAACTGGCGTGCGAGGGCAGCGAGCTGTTCAGCACCGGCAACGCGCTGCCGGTCGACGGACGCCAGGAAGGGTTTGCCGCCAGCCTTGCGCAGGTGCTGCGCGAGCTTGGCTGCGGTCGTCGTCTTGCCGGCGCCCTTGAGTCCGGCGAGAACGACAACTGTCGGCGGCCGATCAGCCGTGGTCAGGGTTGCCTGCTCGCCGCCGAGGATCTCGACAAGCTCGTCATTAACGATGCTTATGACCTGCTGGACAGGCGTCACCGACTTGATAACCTCGGCGCCGACTGCCTTTTCCTTGACGTCGGCAATGAACTGGCGGACGACCTTGAAGTTGACGTCGGCCTCCAAGAGGGCGACGCGCACCTCGCGAAGAGCCTCGTCGAGGTCCTTCTCAGTGATCCGTGAGCGTCCGCCGAGACGGCCGAAGACGGCCTGCAGGCGATCTGAAAGGGTATCGAACAATTGAATTCCTGGAGAGGAGCTGGCCCGCTGATTCTAGACGCTGCCGATCTGCAACGATGGGAAGCAACTGATTAGGCTGGAATGGAGACTGCCGCTTGACTGAGACGACAACCAGATCGCCGCACGAGAAGCTTCTTTCGCGAAGGGCCCAGAGCGTCCGCTCGTGGCTGCCCGCGAGCGCCGCGCCGCCGGCGGTCCCGCTCCTGATCCTGGCCGGCGGAGTCCCCGACCCTGCCGAGCTGCCGTTCGCAGCAATAGCGGAAGCGACGCAGGCCGTGATGGACAACCCCGATGATCGCCACCTGGCGCTGCAGTACGGCGGCCCGCAGGGCCCACCGCCACTCCGCCAGGAGCTGGCCGAGTGGATCGGCCAACTTGAGGGAATCGAGCTGACCCGGGAGCACTTCATGCTGACCAGCGGCTCGGCGCAGGCGCTGGACAACATCTGCCGGGCATTTCTCGACCCGGACGACGCGGTGATCGTCGAGAGCCCCACGTTCTCGGGCTCGATCAGGTCTTTCCGCGGGCAGGAGGCCGTCATCTACGGCGTTGGCCTCGACGACAAGGGCATGCTCAGCGACGAGCTGCGGTCGGTTGCCGAGCGAGTGGGGAACGACGGCAGAGCCTTGAAGCTGATCTACAGCATTCCGAACTTCCACAACCCTGCCGGTGTGACGATGACCCTGGAGCGTCGTGAGGAGCTTGTGAAGGTCGGGCGCGAAACCGGCGCACTGATCATCGAGGACGCCGCCTACGACGGGCTGCGCTTCGACGGCGAGGACCTGCCTTCCCTCTTCACTCTCGCTGGTGGCGAAGGCGTCATTCGCATCGGGACATTTAGCAAGATAATCGCCACCGGCCTGCGGTTGGGCTATTCGCAGGCTGATCCAGAGGCGATCCAGGCGCTGGTGAACATGCGCTTCGATATGGGCACCTCGCCCATGACGGCACGGACCGTCGTCGAGCTGATGCGCAACGGGACGATGGAGGACCACCGCCGGCGTATGGTTGACCTCTACCGGCGCAAGCGCGACGTAATGCTCGAGGCCCTGCAGGAGCACTGCGCCGAGCATTGTAGCTGGTCGCGGCCGGAGGGTGGGTTCTTCATCTGGCTGGAGCTGAAACCGGGAGCTACGGCGCAGGAAGTCAGCAAGACGGCCTACGCGGAGGGCGCCGTGGTTGTGCCCGGCGATTCGTTCTTCTGTGACGAGGACTGCGAGAACTTCGTCCGCCTGGCGTATTCTTTCATCGCCCTCGACGACATCCCCGAGGCGATCCGCCGACTCGGCGTGGCGCTGCAAAAGACCTACGCAGACGGTTAGCGACAAGTGAACCCGTTCCGCCGCCTCTCCCGGTCAGCGCGCGTGTTATACAACGCGGCCATCATCTATCTCGGCTACCGCTGGACCTCGCTACGGAACCGCCGGGCCACGGAGAACGAGGCAGAAGCAAGGCTCTCAGCCCAGCACGCAAGGAGTGCGCGGCGATTCTTGAACCTGGCGACCAGCGTAAAGGGACTGATGATCAAGTCCGGCCAGGTCATGGGGGCTCGTGCCGACCTCTTCCCGGATGAGTACGTGGAGGTGCTCAGCAAGCTGCACGACGACGTGCCACCACGCTCGTTCGCCGAGATTCGCACGGTTGTCGACGGTGAGCTCGGGCGGCCGCTCGAGGACGTTTTCAGCGACTTCGACGAACGACCGGTGGCATCGGCCTCGCTGGCGCAGGTGCACAGGGCGACGCTGAGCGACGGCCGACAGGTGGCGGTCAAGATTCAGTACCCCGACATCGGCGAAATCGTGAAGGTGGACCTGCGCAACATCAGGCTGATCGCGAGGGTCGCCGGGAAGGTCTGGCTAAGGGACTTCGACCTGCAATCCTTCGTCAACGAGCTGGAGTTCGCGGCGTCGCAGGAGCTTGATTTCATCAACGAGGGCCACAACGCCGAGCGCATCGCCCGCGAATTTGCCGGGTGGGATCAGATCGTTGTGCCAACCATCGTTTGGGAGCACAGCTCCCTGCGCCTTTTGGTTATGGAGTACGTCGACGGCGTCAAGACCACGGACGCGCGCGGTCTCGCACGCATCGGCGCCCGCCAGGAAGACGTGTTGCGATTACTGGTCGATGCCTACATGGAGCAGGTCCTGGTGAAAGGGTTCTTCCACGCCGACCCTCATCCCGGCAACATCTTCGTGCAGCCGGGGCCGCGACTCGTGCTGCTCGACTTCGGTCTCTGCAAGGAGCTGAGCCGCGAGTTCCGGCGCGACTATATCGGCCTGACTTTCGCGATGGTTACGGGGAACAAGAACGTAATAGGTAACTCTTTGCGCAAGATCGGGTTTCGCACGCGCGTTGACGATCCTTCGGCCCTGGAGAAGGTCGGGGAGGTGTTTGCCGGCAGGATGGCAGATGTCAGCACACCGCGTCGTGAGTTGACCCAGCGCATGAACCAGGAGCTAATGGCGATCCTGCGAGAGAACCCCGTTGTCGAGATACCAACCGACTTCCTGCTGATTGGGCGTGTGATGGGCCTGATCGCAGGGCTCGGCGCCCGGATGGGCCTCTCGCTCGACATCAGCGACTCGATGACGAGCTATGCCCTGCGGGCGCAGGCTCAGCTGGTCCGCCCAGCCATGGCTTAATACTCCTGCAACGCTGCTATGGCGGCCTTTTGAGCGCTTGTTAGGCACAACGAGGCAAACTATTTGCGTTCAGGAGGATGCCATGCAGCAGACAAGCGCGAAGCCTGGTGTCTACATCGATGCCGAGACTTACAAGATCCTGCGAGTGGCGGAGGGTGACGAGCTCGAGGGCCGCGAGGGCCAATGGGAGCTCTTGACCGATGACCCCAACATGGGCCTTCTAGGATGCCGCCAGGCGGCCGTCGACAAAGGCTATGTCGACAACGAGAAAGAGGTCGACTGGTATCGCTACGAAGAGGGTGAGATGGAGGACCTCGAAACGATCGAGGAACTCAACAAGGCCAAGGCGAAGGCTGACGCCGAGGCCGAGGCCGAGCGCGAACGGACAACGACTCCGCTGGCCTACTAGATCAAGAACAAAGCAACCCTGGGGGCTGCCTGAGCGCAGCCGTCTTCGTATTGCCTAGAACCCGCCGAAGATCAGGGCTACGACCAGTTGTACGGCAAACAGGACCAGGACCGCGACTATCGCTGTAGCGATCGCACGGCCAGTCGAGAAGTCCAGCGCCTGCCGGATGGCAACGACGGTCGTGAAGAGGATCCAAATGAACACCGCGATGGTCAGCAGGATTCCCAGTACGGGAATGAAGGCAAAGACCAGCAGCAGCCGTGGGGTCTGAGCGAAGCCGAGGGTGCGCAGAAGCTCACCGACCGTTGACTCAGTCTCCGGGCCAGCGAACACCCGCGTGCCGACAAAATAGACAGCGACGGCATACACGACCCAGCCAAAGAGGCTGGCGATAACGACCGCAATCAGGGCGTCGATGCCGCCGTCGAGCGCGCCAATGCCCGCGGCCAGCGCGGCCAGCACGACGATCAGGGCGGCTGGCGCAGTGGCGTCTTCATCGCTCTCTACTGCTTCGTAGGCAGCTGGGTCGAGCCGCGCGGCGGCAATCATCCGGTCGATCATCGATTGGCCCCCCTTCGGCGAGCGTTGCAGGAGATGATACAGCCGCCGCAGGGCTGGGCGATCAGGCCGGCGCTGGCTGAGGACAGCTCAACGCGAAGGGACCGCCGGCAGCCTCTTCGGCCTCCGCCTGCAGAAGCGCGCGCTGCTCTTCCGCGACGAGAAGCTGATTGGCTGCGGCATCGCCCGACTGTTGCTGCGCCGTGAACCAGTACTCGCCGAGGTTCGCGAGGTAAAGGTCTACCGCCACGATGTAATCGGTGGCTACAGCGCGCAGCTCGCGTTGATCGGCGGGGAGGTCATCTATCCGCGGCTGGATACCGGCGAGGATCTCACGCCAGAAACCGATGCCACCGAGAATCTCCAGGCGGTCGCCACGAGTCTGGACCTCGGCGGTCCAGGAAGTGAGCTTGTTCGAGAAGTCCTGCAGGTCGCAGCCGAGAGGCTGGAAGGCCACAATGAATTCTTCACTCGCGCTTGGCGTAGGCTCGGGCGTGGCGGTTGCAGCGGGTATCCGTGCGCTCTCGTCGTCGTCCAGGTTGTCAGCGGCGAGGAGCACGGTAGCCGTGACAATCGCTCCGAGGGCAAGCGTCAGCCCGCTGACGACCAATAGAGCGGGGCTCACGAAACCGCGTGACGGCTCTCTACAAGCTCCGCTCGGACGACTGTGTTGTCGATGTAGTGGCCGCTGGAGCGGTCGAACGCCCCGCCGCAGGTAATCAGCGTGATCGTGTTCTGCGATGTGCAGCCATAGCCGGGCTGGCAGCCGACGTCTTCCCAGGTCAACGCCGGTTTGTGGATGTTCCTTGCCCAGACCACCTGGTAGACGTGTACGGTGCCGTCGATGGTGTGGACCTCGACGATGTCTCCCGGGGCAAGCGTCCCGATATAGCGGAAGGTGCCGGTTGCGCCGTAGTAGTTGATGTGCCCGGCCATAATGGCGTTCTGGCTGGACGAGCCTGGAGCGCCGCTGAAGTTGTACCAGGCTACTTCGTGGGCGGAGTTGGGGACCTGGAAGGTGCGACCGTCGCCCAGGATACCCATCGTGACGGTCGGCTGGTTAACGCCGAGCTTCGGTATGACGATGCTCATGCCGGTTTGCTCGCCAATCGCGGGCGCCTGTGGTGCCCCCGTCAGAGCCTGCAGGGTCGGCAGCCCGAACGGGGTCTGGGCTGTCGCCACCTCCGCTCCCTCTTCAAGCGCCTGAGGGCTGGCGGGCATCACGGCTACGCCGCTATCCACTGGTTCCTCATCAGCGAAAGGTCCCAAGCCTGCGAAAACGAAGATAGCGCCGACCACGGCGGCGCCGGCAGCAAAAGCGAGCAGCGGGAGGAGGACCTCTGTCCTCGGAGCGGCAAGGCTCCGTCGTGCGGAGCGGGCTTCGGCTTCCATAGCTCGAAAGGGGGCCTCGCTCTAGCGAGGGCCAGTTAGAAATCTAGCACAGGCTCGGAAGGGCTCCCGTCGTTGTTGGCCTTATGTCGCGCTGCTAGGATCGAGAAGGCCGTGCTAGACGGGGAGCTAGCGGTGTCCTGTACCCGCAATCCGCTATAGCGGGGTTGAATTCCTGCTCGAGGTCGCGCTCCCACAGGGTCTGTCTCCGGTTGATAGCGTTGAAGGTTTGGTCCTGCGCGGCGAAGCGCCGCGAACCCCGTCAGGTCTGGAAAGAAGCAGCGGTAAACGGTTCGCTTCGGGCGCCGCAGGGTTACCGGATCTGAGCTATCTCTCGGCGGTAAGCCTGTGACCGAGATCGACAGCAGGTGCACGGCCATTTAATCTATCCCATTGGTAATCATGCCCTCGATGCCTCGCCGGGCATCCTCGCCAGCGCTCCGCTAGCGTTCGGGCTGCCCAACAGCGGTGCCCGCTCTACGAACAAGGAGTAACGGTTAGTTGCCCAAATCGGGGACGAACGGGCGCGGGTCGACCCGAGCTAACACCATAGCCTTAATTCTCGTACTGGTCGCGGCGACCGTGTTCATGTTTCTCGCCTTCCCAGTGCGCAGCGTCACGGTCGATGTTGATGGCCGCCTAGTACAGGTCCGCATTCGCGGCGATAACACGATAGCCGCAATCGACCGCGCCGACCTCGCCCTGGGACCTCATGACCTGCTGATAGCAGAGGGCGACCGCGTAAAGGTTGACAGGGCCAAGACAGTCCTCGTGCAGGTCGACGGTGAGGCGCTGCCCCTCGACACGCAGGCGGAAACCGTAGACGACGTCCTCAGCGAGGCGGGCGTCGATTACGGTCCGGAGGACACAGTCCTCTACGACGGATTTCCGATAAATCCTGAAGCCAACCTCGACGAAGCGCAGGACGGCGTCAGCCCGGACATCCTTTCGCTGGGCAGGTTTACCCCGGGGCCGTCGGGCGATGCGCCGGAACCGCCCGTCTTCCTCTCAATCCGCCGGCCGGAAACCCTGACCATCTCGGTCGATGGGGTTGATATGCAGGTAACGAGCAGCAGGGTCAAGGTAGAGGAGCTCCTGGCCGAGGCTGGCATTGCGGTTGGCCCCAACGACTACGTCAACCCGGAGCGCGACCGCTTGATCGGCGACGACAAGCTGATCACGGTGCTGCGTGAGAAGACGATCTTCCTGATCGTCGGCGGAGAGCTGACGACCCTGACATCTTTCCGGGGCACGGTTGGCGAGCTGCTAGAGGACACGGGCACTGAATTCATCGAATCCGACATCATCTCACCGGGACTCGAGGCGAA
>DASTBR010000042.1:0-2522 GCA_035711945.1 Dehalococcoidia bacterium | reverse complement strand
GCGTTGTTTTCGACCACGACGTCGGACACTTCGACGAGTCTGCGGAGGACGTCCATTCCCTCCGGCCGTCGCAGATCCACCGTGAAGCTCTTCTTGTTACGGTAGACGCTGACGAACGTCGGATTGTAGTTCCACGGGTGTCGCCCGGGATCGTTGTCGGGCAGTCCCCCGGACCAGGCAGCAACCGCCATCAGGAGTTGGCGCGGCGGGCGCGCCATCGCCCCCCGGGTCATCGGCTGGAAGACAAATGGGTTCTCGGGCTTGATAACCTCCGCGCCAAGGTCGCCGAGCAGCATCGTCGCGAACGGTCCCGCCCAGACGACGCAAAGGTCGATGACGCGAACGCCCTTCAGGGGGAGGTCAGCCATCGTGCTCCGCCACGGTCCCGGAGTTGAGTAGATCCTCTACCTCAGCCTCCGTGTAACCCACCTCCGCCAGGATTTCGCGTGTGTGCTCGCCAAGGAGTGGCGCCGGGCGGCGCAGCTCCCACGGCGACTCGTTCATGATGAACGGCCGCCCCGGCATCTCGAATGCGCCCAGCTCGTCGTGCTCGACGTTGTGCCAGAAGCCCCGGCCACGAAAATGTTCGTCTTCGAACATCTCCTTGACGTCGTAGAGCGGACCGCAGAGCACCTTCGCTCGCCGGGCTTCGGCGAAGACTTCGCGCTTGGTTCGCTGCACGAGCCAGACCAGGAAGTGGCTGTTGAACTCCTCGACCAGGTCAGGATTGGCGCTCGCGCCCGGCTGTAGCCACTTGGGGTCTTCCAGCCAATCAGGATGGCCCAGCATGTCGGCCATACGGTCCAGTCGCAGCCCGGCGACCGAAAACTCGATGAAGCCATCGGCGCAGGGATAGACCCCGTTGGCCAGCCCTTGCGTGCCGCCGGGGGGACGCGTGGTCTTGCGACCCGAATACTGATGAGCGATGACCGTAGCGTGGCGGCGATCTACGCCACCGAAGTGGGCATCGGCGATCGAAAAGTCGACATGCTGGCCAACGCCCTGCAGGCGGCCGACCATCATCGCAGCCATGATTGCCGTTGACGCCGCCGCCCCAGCCTCCACCAGCGCACCGGTCCCGTACATCTTCACGGGCTCCCGGCCAAGGATGCCCATCGAGTACATCTCACCCGCGAAGCCATAAAGGATTACGTCCGAGCCCTTGTAGTCCTTGTAGGGGCTGTCCTGTCCGAAGTTCGTTATCGACACGAGCGGGAGGTCATTGCGGGCGGCCGAAATCGCCTGCCAGCCCACGCCGAGACGGTCGGCTATCCCGGGCATGAAGCTCTCGACCACCACGTCAACCTTGCCCAGCAACCGTTCAACGACTTTGCGAGCCGCAGGCTGTTTCAGGTCCAGGACGAGCGAACGCTTGTTGGTGTTGAAGTAGAAGAACGTGCCGCTCTTCTCCGGGTGCGACATGCCGCCCTTGAAAGGCCCGAGGCGCCGCGCGGGATCCCCGCCGGGCTGCTCGATCTTGATAACGTCGGCGCCGTAGTCCGCCAGCAGCTTCGTCGCATAGGGACCCGTAATGTACTGGGTCAGGTCGAGGACAGTGACGTCGTTGAGTGGGCCAGGCATGAGTCTTCTAGCGATTCAGCTTCTCCGTTGCGTAGCTAAGGCGAAAGTGCGTGATAATCCGCGCGTGGCCAGACCCCTTGTTGCCTTTCTCGTTCTCTTGACTCTGGCGTTTGCCGCCTGCGGGTACGGAGATGACTCCGACAGCGACGACGACCGCCTGATCGGACCGCGGGGCGAAACGGACACGGTCGAATTCGAGGACCTCGTCGTCGAGGTTCCCGAGGACTGGGACTCGACTACAACCGCCGACGATTCCACGCTCCTCCTTGCCAACTTTGAGCTGGAGTCAGATAGTCAGCCCCCACGTCAGTTCGGGCAGGACGAGGTCCTTATCTCGATCGCTATGCGCCTACCCTGTCAACCGAGCAACCCACCGCGCGGACTGCCCGTGGTCGTGCAAGCGCTCGACCTGGAGTCGACGCCAGGCGGCCACTCTGCTGCCTGCTACGTCTTCCTCCTCGAGGGCGAGTTCCTCGAGGACGAGCCGGCCTACGAGCTTTCAGCCGAGTTTGGTTCGGAGTCTCCGCCGCCGGCCCTGCTGGACGAGGTCAACGACGTGCTGGCAACCCTGCAGCAGAATTAGCCTTTTTTGGCTTTCGCGGTTCGCGCCGGCGCCTTCTTCGACGCATTGCTCGATTTTCCCGCGACACGTTTAGCTGGCGTCGGCTTGGCCGCGGTACTCCTGGGTGAGCTCGTTGCCTTTGGTGTGGGCTTTGCTGCCTTGCCATCGGACGCCGACGCTGGCTTAGCCTCTGCCGGCTGGGCCTGAAGCTGCTGCACCAGCACCCAGCGCGCCGCCGACTTGCGATTCTCCGGCAGCTCGTGCGCCACTTCGTACACCGAGCCATCCTTGAGGCGCAGACGGAAGTAGGTGCGGTTCAGACGGTTGCTGAAGAAGCGCCCGCTGGGCCCCTGACCGCCTTCTGTCCAACTGGCGAGCA
>DASTBR010000041.1:0-6536 GCA_035711945.1 Dehalococcoidia bacterium | reverse complement strand
GACGCTGCTGGGGTACTACCAGGGCATCCCGCTGACCGAGCGTGGTGGACACTATCACATGACGCTCCCCGACCGGATATTCATCTACGCCGAGCCGCACACGCGCAAGGCGCCGGACATCGCAGCGCTGAAGGAGAACATTCGGCGGACGCTGCTGCACGAGATCGCCCACTATTTCGGGATCGAAGAGGACCGGCTGCACGAGCTGGACTTCGACTGAGAATCCGCCTCGCCCCCGGGGCGTTAGCTATTGGTAGGATTTGAAGGTGTTTTTGAGGGCACTCCCCCGCCCTGCTGGTGTTAATGCGTAGAACAATCGAACGACCGAGGGTCGAGCCGGCGGAAGCTCTTCCCCAATTTCAGATCAGACGACAGAGCCTCAGGGCCACCAACGGGTGGCCGGAGAAGGACCCAGTGTCCGTCGAAACCGCGCCCTCCGCACCTTCGCCGCCGGACTCAAGGCAGAGCCCGGGGGCTGAGGGCGGCCGCGAGCCGGTCCTGGCGGCGGCGATCGCTCTGCTCGTGCTGGCGGCTATCGTTGTGGCGGTCGGCGCGGTTGGCTATGAAACGCTGAACCTCGGTTCGACAGGCGAGAGTGCCGGCCCGGCGGTGAACACAGCCCCTGCCGACACTACGGCCGGCGAGACGACCGCTTTCATCGACTCACTGGAGATTGAAGTGGGCGAGGATGGGCCGCCGTTTGTGTTGACTGGCACGTTGCACATCGGCTCAGAGCCGGCGGTGCTCCCGGACGGAGAAGTCGTTGTGGTAGCACGCATACTCGGGCCAGACGAGGCGGAGTACGAAGTGGAAGCAGTTGCCGACGCGAGCGGTAACGCAAGCTTCGAGCAAGAAGTCGACGAGCCCGGCATCTACACCGTCTCTGTCGTCGAGATCAGCGGTGAGGGCGTCACCTACGACCCGACGCGCGATGACGACGCCCTGGCGTCAGTTCGTGCCGGGGATAACGAGGGGCCGAGCGCCGAAGTGCGGACGGTGGAGCAGGCTGAAACCGAGTCGGAAGAGGTCGTCGAGACGCACACGACGAGCAGCGAGATTGACGAAGGAATCGCAACTCCTGAAGAGGACGAGGCCGTGGAGGACGAAGAGCCCAACGACGTATTCTCCGACGCCAACGACGACCTGTTCGGCGACGGGGACGACGGTGAGCCATCCCCGACTCCGACGCCTGATGACGGCCCGTTCTCGCCGTTCCCCCAGACGCCGCCCGGAAACTGACCTTTAGTCGTGATGCCCGTGGAGCCGCTCGGCCAGGCCGGGCTTGTCCTCTTCGGGTTCGGGCAGGTGCTCCTGGACGCGCCCGTCGTCGGGATCGGCGTGGATAAGGACGTACGAGCGGGGATAGGCAGCGCGGACCTGGCCTTCGATGCGGTCGATAAGATCGTGCGACTGGGCTACGGTGATCTGCGGATCCATGAGGACGTGCATGTCGATTTGGCGGAATGGACCCGAGCGTCGTGCGCGCAGAGAGTGGATGCCCCTCGCTTCGGGCTCCTCGTCGACGACACGCGAGATTAGCTCGATCTCTTCGGCGGGCAAGGAGACGTCCATGACCTCGCGGATGGCTGTCCAGAGCAGCTGCACCGCTGTGTAGAAGAGGAAGGCCGCCAGCAGCAGGGCAACTATCGAGTCCCAGATTGCGTTGCCCGTGACCTCGACCAGCACGAGCGCGAATGCCACAGTCGCGGCCTGCGCCATGTTCGTCAGAATGTGGCGGGCGTCGGCCCTGAGGATCATCGAGTCGGTGTCGTTGGCCACCTGGAAGACGTAGCGGGCGACGAGGCCGTTGACCACGAACGCAGCGAGCATCACAACGAGCCCAAACGTTGTCTCGATGTCGCGGTTCTCGTCGTCGAGGTGGCCGATCGCCGTGATGGTGATAAAGACTGCTCCGACCGAGATCACGCCGGCCTCGAAGATCGTTCCCAGGCTCTCGACCTTGCCGTGGCCGAAGGGGTGCTCGAGGTCGGGTGGGCGCATGGCAAGGCGGACGCTGAAGAGGGCAACGCCCGATGCGATGAGGTCTTCGGCACTGTCAAGCGCGTCGCCGAGGATCGCAACGCTACCGGTGACGATCGCCGCGACCAGCTTGAGGAGCAGGAAGACCAGATTGGAAACGAGCGAGAGGCTGGCGGCACGGGATTGGCGGTCGCTCCAGAGGCCCATGTCAGCAGTCTAGTGTCGGCATACAGGAACCAAACTCATCGAGACCGCGTTACTATCGGCGGGAAGAACCCACCAGGAGCTGACCTTGAAAGCCCTCCCCTGCCTGCTGGTTTCGCTCGCGATCCTGCTCGCCGCCTGTGGCGATGACGACGATCAAGCCGCCGAGGCGACTGAACCGCCCAGCGGCGCGACAGACGTTGAAGAGCCAGCGAGCCCGGAAGAAACCGCTGATGAAGAGCCGGGTGCTGGTAACGGGCAGGTCATCGATGGCGAGGCACGCGGGCTCTACCTGTACTCGCCGGATAATGGAGAGCTCGAACAGGTCGCCGATCGCAACGCGCTGGGCGAGCGTGGGGTAGGCCTCGACTGGTTTCCAGACGGCGAGTCACTGGCGGCCTTCGGCGCGGACCTCGTGCGCGTCGAGGTTGGGGGAGATTCCCACTTCATCTACGAGCCTGAGGATCTGACCTTCGGGACAGCGGTCTCGCCAGACGGCGAGCGAATTGCCTTCAGCTGTTCAGGGCCGGCCAGCGCTGACGTCTGCATCGTGGCGGCGGATGGCCCGCAGCTGACGAGAGCCAGCGAGGACGAGTACTTCGACTACCTCCTCAACTGGCTGGACGACGAACGAATCCTCATCCTGAGCGACAGCCGGCCGGGCGCACCCGACATCCCGGTTTACGAGGGCCACTTTCCCCAGCTGGGCGGTTACTTCGTGCTGAACACGGCTGACGGGAACATCGTCCCGGCCACGCCCGCGGACGTCGCCGACCCGTGGCTCTCACTGGAAGGCGAGTGGACCTTTAGCGTTTCCCCCGAGCCGCCGCACGCTGTGTTTAGCGACGGCGGCGGAGGCAGCATCGAGATACCAATCGAGAGCGAGGATCTGGCAGGGATCGACCCGACCGCGCTGCCAGATCAATTCCAAGTGGCGTGGTCAAACGGGGACACTTACGCCGCGCTGGTACAGCGCGTGGTGTTCGACGACGGGTCCTTCATTCGCAGCGCTTACAACGTCTGGCTCGTCGATCTGAACGCGGCTACAGCCGAGCTCGTTGTGCAGACCGAGCCGTGCCTGACCGACCTCGACTGCCTTGTCACAGTCGATTGGTCGCCTGACTCGGGCAGCCTGGCGATCCTCTTTGGGATCGCGGGCGACTGAATCGAGTGGGAAGACTCCTCATCGCCGGGCTATTGCTATGCGCAGCGGCGGTCGGATGGGCATGCGGGGATGACGCCGGTGACTCCGCCGAGGAGGCTGAGCCGGAGCGTAGCGACGAGGAGGTGCTGGCTGAGATTCGTGACGACCTCGAGGGGCTCGCCGACGCGCTGGCGGCCGGAAACTATGACCGCGTCTATACCGACTTTCTGACCAGCGACTGCCAGGAGCTAGTTTCGCAGCAGACCTACGTGCAGACGCTGGAACGGAACAGCCAGCAGCTCGAGGCGCAGCGCGTGCAGATAGACGAGGTCGTGCTGCTCTCAAGGGAAGGGCCCGACGAAGCCGAGGTGCGCGTCGATTTCACGTTGTTGCAGGCCGGCCAGGTGATCCCTCGCGACCCTGAGCAGCCGCCAAACATCGAGGTCGTCGTCTTCGAGGACGGTCACTGGCGCTCGCGGGAGTGCTTCGGGCTGGAGTTCGCGCCGACACCGACTCCGTAAGAGGGGGCGCTCCTATAATTCAAGCGCCTCGTCCCTCACTCCTTCAGGAGTCCCGTAATGTACGCACTCGTGATCGCGGGCGGCAAGGGTGAGCGGCTCCGCCCTCACACAGACGCTGTCCCCAAACCCATGGTCCCGCTGAACGGTCGGCCGCTGCTCGAATACCACGTCGAGTGGTTGACGCGCGGTGGCGTCAGCGACGTGGTGTTCCTCACGCGTTACCTCGCGGAGGTCGTCGAAAACCACTTCGGCGACGGGTCTGCCTTTGGCTTTCGGGCCCACTACAGCGTGGAGGATCATCCACTGGGCCGTGGAGGCGCTCTGAAGCTGGGCTACGAGAAGGTGCCCGCCGGCGAAACCTTGGTCATCGCCACAAACGGCGACGTGATCAGCGAGCAACCCCTGGAGGAGATGATTGGGGCCCACAGGGAGTCGGGAGCAGCGGCGACAGTGATGCTGACGAGACTGGTAAGTCAGTACGGCCTGGTTGAGACAGACGAGACTGGGTGGATCAGCGACTTCAGGGAGAAGCCCTCGCTTCCCTACTGGCTCAACGCCGGCGTATACGTCCTGTCTCCGGAGTTCTTTCCTCTCTGCCCCGAGGAAGGTGACCACGAGGACTCGACCTTTCCCGAGCTGGCGAAACAGCGCCGGCTCCTGGGCTACAAGACCGAGTACTTCTGGAAGGCAGTGGACACTGTAAAAGACATGAACGAGGTTTCGCAGCGGCTGAAGCAGGTTCACGCGTGAGCCCAGGCCCGAAGACGCCGATCAAGTTCGGCACAGACGGGTGGCGGGCGATCATCGCTGAGGACTACACGTTCGAGAATGTACGAATCTGCGCGGAGGCGTTTGCGCGCTATCTAAAGCAAGAGGGTCTCGACGGCCGAGGGGTCGTGATTGGGTACGACACACGCTACGCCTCTGACCGCTTCGCAATGGCAGCCGCCGAAGTGATGGCGGCGCGGGGCATCAAGGTGCTCCTGACCGACTCCTTCGCGCCGACGCCTGCCGTCAGTTATGCCACCGTGAACAACAAGGCGGGCGGGGCGATCGTGATCACGGCCAGCCACAATCCTGCCGCCTATAACGGCTTCAAGATTAAGCCCGACTACGGCGGCAGCGCTTCGCCTGAGATTGTCGCCCGCGTAGAGGCCGAAATCGACGACATCGCGTCGGCCGGGCCGATGGTCGGCCGGCCGTTCACCGAGGCGCAGGCCGACGGCGCCATTCGCGTGATTGACGCGCGCCGACCTTACCTAGAGCACCTGGCGACGCTGGTCGACCTCGAAGCCGTGCGCTCTGCAGGGCTCAGCTTCCTGCATGACTCGATGTACGGGACGGCGCAGGGGTGGATTAGCGAACTGTTTTTCGAGGGACCGACCAGCGTTCAGGAGCTACACGCCGAGCGAAACCCGTCCTTCCCGGGTCTCCACGCCCCCGAGCCGATCGACCGCAACCTGAGCGAAGCAATGGAGCTGATGAAGTCCGGAGACTTCGCGGTTGGCTTCGCCACTGATGGCGACGCCGACCGCATCGGTGTCATCGACGAAAGGGGCAGGTACCTCGACCAACTGCAGGTCTTTGGGCTGCTCGCTTACTACCTGCTGGAGGTGCGCGGCGAGCGCGGACCGATCGTTAAGTCGGTGACGACAACCGAGATGGTCGCGCGACTGGCCGATATCTACGGCGTACCGCTGGTGGAAACGCAGGTCGGTTTTAAGTTCCTCGGGCCTGCGATGACTGCGAAGGACGCGATCATCGCCGGAGAAGAGAGCGGCGGTTATGGGTTCCGCGGACACATCCCGGAAAGGGACGGCATACTTTCGGCTTTGTATTTTCTCGATTTCATGGTGAAGACGGGTAAGAAGCCGTCAGAGTTGCTCGCTGAGCTTTACGACAAAGTTGGTGAACATCACTACAAGCGGATTGACACAATGCTCGACGAGACTCGCCGCGGGCAGTTCGTCGAGTGTGTAGCCAGGGCGGACCCGGCGACCATCGCCGGACGCAAGGTGGTTGGACAGGACAAGCTGGACGGGTACCGCTGGCGTCTGGAGGGGGGTGGTTGGCTACTGATCCGCTTCTCCGGAACCGAGCCGTTGATGCGTGTCTATACGGAGGTACCTGATCGCGACCTGGTTCAACCTGTCCTCGAGGAGGGCCTGAAGCTTGCCGGAGTCAGCTGAGGGAGCGCCAGACCTCATCCAACAGGTGAGGCGTGTGGAGAAGCCCTGGGGCTACGAGGACATATTCGCCGAGACCGAGAGCTATGTCGGGAAGGTGATCTTCGTCCGCCAGGGACAGCGCCTGAGCCTGCAGTATCACGAGGTCAAGGACGAGACGATTACGCTGCTCAGCGGCGTGGCCGAGCTTCATGCCGGTGATTCGGCTGATGATCTGAGGCCGATTCTGCTCAGCCGCTCTGAGTCGGTGCGGTTGCGGCCCGGGGTATTGCACCGGCTGGTGGCCCTCGAAGACTGCGAGGTGCTCGAGGTATCGACGCCACACCTGCAGGACGTCGTGCGGCTCTCGGACGACTACGGGCGAGAGAACACGACGGCGCCCTAGCGCACGACCGGGTCGCGGGCCGACTCGGTAACGCCGGGCTTGGCCGACTTCAGCAGCCAGGGGACGTCGACGACAACCGTGTACTTGCGGCGCTTGAGCGCCTTGCGCAGGCGGTT
>DASTBR010000040.1:0-3060 GCA_035711945.1 Dehalococcoidia bacterium | reverse complement strand
TGCCACGGCCGTGTCGTGCTTGAAGGCCAGGCGAGGAGCGAGGTCGCGGCCGACATTGCTCTGTCCCAGCAGAATCACGTCGGCGTTGGACTGACCGATGACTTCCTCAACAGCCGGGAGGAATGCCTCGAGCTGGTAGTCTTTGTAGCCAGCATTGTCCGCCACAAAGACGCGGTCGGCGCCATAGCTGGCGGCCTCGTCGGCCAGCCCGCTGACTCCGCTGCCGATCAGCGCGGCGTCGACTTTGTCGCCGCCGGCAATCGAGCGCGCTGCCCCGAGCATCTCGGCGCTCAACGGCGCCAGTGCACCCTCGTCGCTGAACTCACAAATCACAAGTACGTTGGCCATGACTCTCCCTGAACCCCGTGTGGGGTGGACTAGATGATCTTTGCCTCGTGCAGGCGAGTCGCCAGCTTTTCGCCGGCCTGCTCCGGAGTGTCGCCCTCGATGAACTCGGTCTGCAGGTCATAGCTCGGCTTGTACAGCTTCTCGATGGTGAGGCCACCGGCCGCCAACTGGGCCGCGTCGAGGCCGAGGTCAGACGCCCCGTAGTTGGTTACTTGTTTGCGGGCCGCCAGCATGATCTGGCGCAGCTGCGGGTAACGCGGCTCACCAAGCTCGTTGCTCACGCTGACGACCGCGGGCAGCTGCGCCTCGACCTTCTGGAAGCCGTCGGTGAGCACCCGCTCGGCGGCGACCTTACCGTCGTTTACCGCTACCGACTTGACGATGCTGACCGTCGGCCAGCCGAGGATCTCGCCCAGGCCCGAGCCGACGACTCCCATGTCCCAGTCGGTCGCCTGGCGGCCGCAGAGGACCAGCTCGACGTCGCCCAGCTTCTGGACAACGGCTGCCAGCACGCGGGCTGTCCCGAAGCTGTCAAGCTCGATCAACGCCGGGTCGTTGACGAGGATGCCCTCGTCGGCACCCATCGCCAGTGATTGCTTGATGACCTCTCGGGCGCCGTCAGGTCCCACCGTGATGATCGTGATCTGACCCTCGCCCTTGGCTTCCTTGATCTTCAGGGCCGCCTCGACGGCGATCGCGTCGAACTGGCTGACCACCGGCGCCACGCCCGGCGGCGCGCTGATTTTCTTGGTTGCGTCGTCGACACGCAGGTTGGCGGCCGGTGTCTCATAGTCCGGCACCTGCTTGACGCAGACTGCTATGTGCACTGTTGGTCTCCTGGTGGAAATAGAAGGTAGGGCGCAGAGCGCCGACGTATCTGGTTCTTTATCAATCTAAGCTCTGCCGTGGCTATACGCGCCCGCTGAGGTGACGCTCGATAAAGGGGATGGCCTTGGACGTCAGGTCGTGGCCACTCTCGGCGTGCTGAAGCCGTCCCGAGAAGACCTCCAGGTCGTCAACTTCGGCCGTGGGGACGATGCGCTTGAAGACCTGGTCCATCCCCTCGTAGAGCGGCAGCTGCGCGTTCAGATAGAGCGTCGGACAGCCAACTCTTGGTTTCTCGTGAACAAGGTCGAGCCCCTCCCAGGAGACCGTGACCTCGCCGAGGAACGCAAGGTCGATCTCGGCGTCCAGCTTCTGAGCAACCTCCTCTATCTCGTTGTCGGTCGCACCCTCCATCGAGCCGCGCAAGATGTAGTACGTGCCGCCTCGGCCCAGGCGGAAGCGCGAGACGGTCGCGGCCGACGCGTCGGCATGAGAAGCCATGCCCATCGCGCGCAGTGTCGTCGGAGGCACTGCGAAGCCTGCACAGACGAGGGAGTGCACCGTCTCCAGTCCATCGAGGGCCATCAGGACGACGGCAGCCTGGGAGCCGCTGGTGACGACGTGCGCCGGTCTTTCCAGCTCTTCACGCAAGTGGGCTGCTGAGGCCTGCCAGGAGGGATCTCGTCTTGGCGTGCCTACGACCGTCGACCAGCTGAAAAGCTCAACCTCGTAGCGGGTGTTGAAGTCATTGAGCGCCGCCCGGAATCCGGCCAGCATCCGGCAGCCGGTAGGTGAGATCCACATCGGTGGGATGAAGAGCAGTCGATCAGTCACCTGGGCCACCTGGACAACGCACGGCGTCGGTGGGAGGGGTTGGTTGGGCCGGCATAGCCGCGATTCTACGACCGTCGGCTGTCACGACGCTGAGCTTGGCGCACGCTCCCGGCCGCTGGTAGTACGCTCAGGAAGCGCCCTACGACGCACTCACCCCGCCGGGAGGAGGATCACGATGAAACTCCAGGTCTATCCGGATAGTGGGAAGAAGTATCGCTGGCGATTGGTCGCCGGCAACGGTCGTACGGTCGCCAGCAGTGGCGAGTCCTTCGACAGCAAGAGCAACGCCAAACGCGCGGCCCAGAACTTCAGCGATCGAGCGTCCTCGGCAAAGTTCGAGATCTATGCGGACCGGGGTAAGAAGTTCCGCTGGCGCGTGCTGGCCAGCAACGGTCAGACCATCGGCGGCTCCGGTGAGTCATTTGCCAGTCGCGGCAGCTGCGGACGGTCTGCTCGCAATGTCAAGGCGAAGGCGCGGCGGTCTTCGCTGGAGGAACTCGACAAAAGGCCCAGGTAGTCTCGGCGGCTAACGTCCATGTCGCGGTCTGTGTAGAGTTCAACTACAACGCGGAGGGATTGCCCATGGCTGCGCTGGACGGCATGCGGATCCTCGACCTTACTCAGTGGGAGGCCGGCACCACATGCACACAGGCACTCGCCTGGCTCGGCGCTGAGGTCGTCAAGGTCGAGCCTCCAGGCAAGGGCGACCCCGGACGCACAGCCGAGGGCGGCGACCTGGATGCGCTCTATTTCGTCGGCTTCAACCACAACAAGCGCAGCGTGGCGCTCGACCTGAAGCAGGCGGAGGGACGCGAGGTCTTCCTACGTCTGTTGCCCCTCTTCGACGTCGTCGTCGAGAATTACACGCTTGGCGCGATGGAACGCTTCGGGCTCGACTACGAAGTGCTGAAGGCGCACCATCCCGGGATCATCTACGCGACGATCAAAGGGTTCGGTAACTCCGGACCGTACGCCGACTACAAGTGCTTCGACCCGATCGCCCAGGCGGCCGGCGGCATCCTCAGCGTGACCGGCGAGCGCGACGGCCCACCG
>DASTBR010000039.1:0-31907 GCA_035711945.1 Dehalococcoidia bacterium | reverse complement strand
AGCCTCCTCGAAGTTGCCGGCCACCTGGTGCATCCCGGCGAGCCGAACAAGCGCGTCAACCAGCGCCTCATCGCTGGCCTCGGGTGACTCCTCAAGGAGCTGCACGGCAGTCTGGTAGTACTCCGTGGCCTCGTGGTTGGCGTAGACGGCGCGAGCCGCATCGCCCGCCTCCAGCGAGTAGGCCACGCCCTTGGTGCGGTCGCGGCCCTGCACGAAGTGATAGGCGAGCTCCGAAGCGCGGTGACTGGCGCGCCGTCCGAAGACGCGCTCCATCGCCTCACCGATACGCAGATGCAGTCGACGGCGGCGGACCGAACCCAGCTCCTCATAGAGGATGTGCCGCAGCTGCGGATCGACGAAGCCGTAGCGCTCCTCGATTCCAGTCGCGACCGCCTTGATCAGGCGCCTGCGGATGAGCTCCTCGACGGCGTCGTAGAACGCGTCCTCGCTGAGGTCGACCAGCTCCTGCAGGACGTCTATTGAGAACTCCTGGCCGACTGCGGCAGCCATGTTGAGAAGTTCGCGGGCCTCGTCACCGCAGCGCTCAATGCGGCGAAGGACCATTGCGCGGACCGTGGCCGGCAGCTGAACCTCGCCGTAATCGGGCCTCAGCGTCCACTTGTTCTCGCGGCGGATCAACATCCGCTCCTCGACGAACGTGTTCAGGATCTCCTCGAGAATGAACGGGTTGCCGCCCGAGCGGCTGGTCAGGTAGTCGACAAATTGTCGCTCGAAGACCGTGCCGAAGGCCGCGTTGAGATACTCCTCAACGGACGGCCGCGTGAATGGGCGCAGGGCGACAGCCCGCATGGTTCGGTCACCGGCTAGCTGCGTTAAGGCGCTTGCGGTTTGCGGCGGAATGTCCGCCTCGCTGTCGCGGTAGCAGACGATCAACAGAATTGACAGGCCGGTAAGTCGCGGTGCTATCCGCTCAACCATCTCCACCGACGACTGGTCGGCCCACTGGAAGTCCTCGAGCACAACGATCAGCGGCGCCCGCTGCGAGACGTTGCCGAGGAAGTGATAAAGCGCCTCGAACATGCGCGAGCGGTCGGGCTCGAAGCCCTCACCGCTGTCGCCGATGAGCAGGCGCTCGCGGAGTTGCGGGGCCAGCTTGGCAAGTTCGGCGCCTTCCGCGCCCGCGACGTCTTCCAGCGCGGCGTCGGGAGCAGCGCTGACATAGCGAGACAGGATCTCGCCCCAGGGTCCGAATGGGCGGCCGCTTCCTTCATGCGCCCGGCCTAGAAGATGCTGGAAGCCGCGCATGCTTCCATAAGACGACGCCTCGGTGGCGAGACGGGACTTGCCTATACCGGCATCGCCGGTCAGGGCAACCACACCACCTTCACCACGCATGGCTGCATCGACGGCGCCCTGCAGCAGCTCGATCTCGGCCTCTCGCCCAACTGTCGGCCCTGAGCGTCGCGAGTCTGGCGTAGGCGTGGGTGTGACCGTCGAAGGACGCGTTGTGGCGGGCTCGCCGGAGCTCGCCCGCGCGGCAGGTTGCCGAGGCGCGCTGCGCTGATTGGTCACAGCCTCCAGCGCGCTGCGGACTTCTTCGGCATCCTGGTAACGGCGGTTCGGGTCTTTTTCGAGGAGACGGAGGATTATAGCCTCCAGTTCCGACGGCAGGTCGGGCCGCAGTTGGCTGGGCGCCACCGGCATGTCGTGGATGTGGCTGAAGATGACCTGGACCGTGTCATCGCCCGCGAACGGCGGCCGCCCGGAGACCATCTCATACATGAGGGCGCCAAGCGAATAGAGGTCGCCACGGTGGTCGACCTCACGGCCGAGCGCCTGCTCGGGCGGCATGTAGGCAACGGTCCCCAGCATCGTGCCAGCCTGGGTCAGGCGCGTCTGCTCGACGCTGCGGGCGACGCCGAAGTCGCCGATTTTTGCGCGGCCGTCCATGCCGATCCATACGTTGGCCGGCTTCAAGTCGCGGTGGATGATGCCGCGGGAGTGCGCATAGCCCAAACCGTTGCAGATGTCGTCGCTGATCTGGAGGGCGCTATCGATATCGAGGCGCCCGCCGGGCGCGGCGCGGATGCGGCTTATCAGGTCGCCCGACTCCATGTACTCCATCTCGAGGTACGGCTGGCCGTCCTCCTCCTCGAAGTTGAAGACGGAGACGATGTTGGGATGGGAGCCGAGGCGGCCCATGGTCTGGGCTTCACGCCGCACGCGCTGCAGCCCGTCGCTATCCAGCCCCTCGGTTCGGATGACGGCGAGGGCGCAGTCGCGGTCGAGCACGGTGTCGTGGGCCAGGTAGACCTTCTTGCGGCCGCCCTCGCCCAGGTAGCGCTTCAGCTGGTAACGCCCGTCTTTGAAGGTTTGCTTGGGAAGCTCATCCTCGGTCGTCGGGGCGGCAACAGGCGACCCACATTCGGGGCAAAACTTGAAGCGATCGCTGACTTCCGCCTGGCAGCTTGGACAGATCATGGAGAGTTTGGGTGTGGCCTTATCTTACCGCTTTAGCTTCACCACCCGCTTCTCAACAGCGGATTCCAGGCCCTCACCAGGGAACTCGTGATCGGGAAACGGCTTAGCCCGGGCTGAGACGAGCCTTCAGGACGCCGATCGACGACGACGCCATCCCCGTGGAGGACATGTAGCCTTCCGCGTCGCCCCAGGTCTCGCGGATATGCAGCAGGGTTGCGGCCATATCGGCCGGGTCTGAACCCATCAAGCGCCGCGCCAGCTCAGGGGAGATACCTTCCTCCTCGAAACGCGGACGCCATACCTCGAACAAGGGCTCCAGCAGGCCGGCCGAGGCTGCGTAGTCCTCGATGATCTCGTCGTCGTCGACACCTGCCAGCGACAGGAGCAGAGCCGCGGCAAGCCCCGTCCGGTCCTTCCCGGCGGAGCAGTGAAAGAGAAGGCCGCCCTCGTTCTCGGCGATGGTCTCGAAAAGCATCCGGTAGGCGCCCTGCCCGAGTGATAGGAGCTCGCGGTAGCGCACGGCGTAACCCTTGAAGTCCGCCGGCGCCAGTGGCGAGCTGTCATACTCGACGACGGGCGCGTGAAGTATCCGGATTCCTGCGCTCGAAACGTCACGCGTCGGCCGAATCTCCAGCTCGTTCGACGAGCGCAGGTCGACGATCGTCCTGATCCCGAGGCTGCCAAGCTGTTGCACTCCTGCTTCGGTCAGCCCGGCCAACGTTGCCGAGCGATAGAGGTCGTCGCAGAAGGCGCCACCTCCAGCCGTCCGGCAATGGCCCATGCTGCGAATGTTGTGGACGACTTCGACATCGACCACGCCCTGGCGAATCGTTTCCAGCATCATCGGGTCACTATCCCCCATCAGCCGGCGCCGCTCGTGAAATGCCTGTTAAACGATCGCTCAAAGCCGCGAGCCAACCCGCCCAATCTGCGTGAGAGGCTTCCCGCTCAGGTCCTCGTCGATCACCTCGGCCATCCTCTCGCCCATCAGGATCGAATAGTTTTGCCCTCGGTCCTCTGGATAGATCTGTGTCGTGTTGGCCAGGTACAGCCCGTCAATCGGCGTTCGATGGTCCGGAATGCTCTGCGAGTAGTTTCGCGTGATGATCGGCTGCCCGGCCGGGTCCTTGAAGAAATGCCTCTCGAGGATCCAGTCGTCAGTAAAGGCAGGGTTGATCTTCTGAATGTGCGGAAGGTAGGCAGCGAGCGCCTCGTCTACGTCCATCGAAAGGATGGGGTCGCCTTCAGAGACGTAATTCGAGAAGTAAACGTAGTGCTTGCCGGCATAACGCTCGGAACCTATGAAGTTCGTCTGCTCGACGACGGCAACGAAGGGCACTTCAGGCGCCGAGATGTTCAGCCAGTAGATGTGTGACAGCGGGCGCGACAGCGCCAGCACAAGACAGCTCGCCCACTGGTAGCGGACGCTCTTGAGCGTGGCCGCATACGCGTCGGGAAGTTCCGGAACCATCTGCAGAAAGAACTTGTTGGCAACGGTAGCCAGGACAGCGTCGAAGTCGCGGGTCCCTGGGCACTCACCACCAATCGCCAGTCCTCTTGCACGCCCTTCCTCGATCACCACGCGGTCGACCGGCGCCTTCAAAAGGACCTCCCCACCGAGCTCGAGAATCCGCTGATGAAGCGCCTCGGTGTACCGACCAAAGCTGCCCTCCAGGTAGCCGAGCTCTTCCTTGGAAGTGACACCGCCGTCGCGCGATGCGAAGCGGAGGAAGATCTTGCCCCAGAACCAGGTCATGCCCACCTCGTCCGCGAAGACACCGTACTTGCCGCGCAGGAGCGGTCCCCAGACGACTTCATAGGCACGCTGCCCGACATGCTTGACGATCCAGTCGCGCGCGGTAACGTCCTCGTACTTTGTCCAGTCCTTCTGCCGCCGCAGGTAAAGGGCAGCCAGCCCAAGTCTTATCCGGTCGAGGATCGGCACTGGCGTGAAACGCAGGAGGTCGCGCGGGGTCACGAAGTCGTAGATGCGGCCGCCGTGGTAGAAGCCGACTTTGCTCTCGACCCAGCGCAGGTCGTTGCCGAGCCCAAGCTCCTCGATCAGCGCGATTACGTTGGTGTCGCTCTTGAAGAGGTGGTGATAAAAGGCTTCCAGCCTGTCGCCGCCGGTTTCGAACGTACGCACCTGTCCGCCCACGAACGGCCCGGCCTCCAGCAAGGTGACCCCGTGCCCTTTCTGCAGCAACCTGTAAGCGGCCGCCAGGCCTGCGACACCCGCACCGATGACAGCGACCTTCAACCGGCGCTCTCGCTCAGCAGCTGGTTGTCACGCTCGCTCTTGAGCACCCGGCCTATGTCGAGGTTCACCAGCCAGAGGAAAATCGCGCCGAGGAGGATCACCGGCAACAACAGTGCCGCGTGCAGCGCCAGGGCATACGCCGAAGCCGTTGAAGCTGTAACACCCGCCAATACGAGCACCTCTCGGGTGACCAGTTCGAAGGGTCCGATTCCACCCTGGCTCGGTGGCAGCGCTATCACGAGGTTGGCCGAAGCCGCAACGAGCAAGAACACATAGAACGGCTCGTCGATATCGAACGCGAAGCCAAGGATGTAATACATGGTCGTTTCGCAGAACCAGGCAAGGAGTGACAGGACCAGCACGCTGGCTAGCACCGATGGGCTTCGCAATGGCGCGAGTCCCTGCATGAACAGCTGCGCCGAAGACTTGAACTTCTCTTGGAAGCGTTCGGGCATCCTGCTCACAAGCCCGAAGATGACTCGCTCCGCGAAGCTCGTTGCGTAGACCATGACCAGGAAGACAGCCGTGATTATCCCGAAGGCGATCGCACCCACCACGGCAATCCATGTCAGCAGCGAGCTCGTGTCTGAGAGAAAGGCGACCACTACATAGATCCCAAGCAGCGCAATGCCGTCAAAGAGCCGGTCTATCGCCACCGTCCCCAGCACGAGCATCTTGCGAAGCCCATATCGCTCCCCCAGCACGTAGGTGCGAACAAGCTCACCTGCGCGCGCGGGCAGGATGTTGTTCACCATCGAGCCGATGACCACGTAGGGATAGAGCGCATACACGCGGATTACCAGGAACTGCCTCAGAATCGTCGCCCAACGCCAGGCCCTGAACCAAACAGACAGGAAGAAGACCGCTATCGCTGGAAGGAGGTAGCGATAGTCCGCCTCGAGAAGGTCATCAATCGCGTCGCCCACGTCCGTACGGAGCGCAAAGACTACAAGGAAGGCCAGGCTTGCCAGGATACCCAGCCAGTAGCGAGCGTTGCGAGGGAACGGAATCGTCAGGGGAGATCGACCTCAAACGGGCGCCGCGGCGGATCGAGCGTCACGAGCTAAAGCTAGGCCCCTCTTCGACAGCCAACAAGCCTCTCAAGGTCACTGTGACTCCTCGTAACTCGCGGGAAAGAACGCGACGCCGTCAATCTGGCCGAGATCGGGCTCGAACTCGCGGCGAGCCAGGAAGTCCCACCACCGCGAATAGGTCGCGGACTCGACTGTGCTCGAGAGGAACTCCCCTAGCGAAACGCTCTTGTATGCCTCCGGGAACCACGCGCGATGACCATAGCGCACCTCCCGTTCATAGACAGTGGGGTCAAGGTTCTGGAGATTACCTGCGTTGGCCAGCACCACCGAATTAGGTGGCGGCCGGTATTCGCCATCGATTGCGATGTAGCCGACACGATCGTAGTCGCGAAGGTACCACGCCCACGGCCACGTAAAGCCGTCGCTGGAGTCGACGATGATCGGCAGGTTGTAGCCCAATCCGCTGGTCTCTGCCTCTTCCTCGACCAGCGCAGCCACCTCTTTGAGCTCCTGTGTCGATTGCACGTAGATCAGAAGCTCATAGGGCTCGTCCGCGTGCTCAAAGCTGGCAACGAGCGCAGTCCTGGTGCTCAAAGCGACAAGCAACACGGTCGCCGCCACTGCTGCCGATCTCACCACCGCGGTGGCGCTCGACGACCGCTCGGGCGTGCTCAGCGCTTCGACAAGCGAACCGACGTAGCGTCCGGCCAGGAGCGTCAGCGGGAGGGCGAGATGCACCGTGAGCCACGGCATCTTCTCGCCGGCCAGAGACAGCGCGGCGAATGTCGCCACAAACCAGAAGACAAGAAACCGCCCGAAGGCGTCGCCGCGGACGACAGCGAACCATCCGCCGATCAGCGCGAACGTCAGCGCCGCAAATTCGTAGATGGGCACCGTCATGAAGTAGTAGAACCACGGCTGGTTGCCGCGCTGGACGTCCTGTTGGTCAAGCCAGTAGTCGAGCGACCCCCAGATGCCGGACGCGAATCCGTCCTGCTCCGTGCCCAGGGTTGTGTAGAGCGCGATGTAGGGGAAATAGAAGGCCGCCACCACTGTCAACCACAGGCGCCAGTCCCAGGCCAGGCCGGCGGCGAAGGTCATGGCCAGTAGCGCACCCACAGTGATGATGCCCACGAAGATCTCGGTGGTCATCGCGTGGCCGGCGAAGTCTGTCCAGACACGGGCAAAGTCGAGCCCGACTGCCTCGAGCGGAACCTGCACCGCGGCAGCGAACTGCGGTGCCGTGAGCAGCCCGAGAACAAGCAGCGGCGCAGCTGCCACCGGGAGTAAGCCAAGGCCGTACCGGTCTCGGAAGGTCCGCAGGAGCGGCCAGAGTGCAACCAGTGCCCACGCCGCGGCGATTAGCCCGGCGGCCAGGGCTAGGTCACCTGCCCGGCCGGGTGGTCGATCCGACCAGCGCCGCCAGAGCTCCAGCCCCACCATCGCGTCCAGGTAAGCAATGAACACGGCAGCGGTAATGAAGGTCGTCTCCTTGGTCGCGAAACTGAGGCCCAGGAACAGCGCCAGTGCGACCAGCAGTGCCGGCTTTTGCTCCTGCATGTAGCGCCAGATGCAGATGACCATTGCGAGTGTCCAGACAGCGACGAAGATGTCACCGCGGGCGAAGCGGCTGAAGTACAGCAGCGTAGGCGATAGCGCGATGAACACCGACGTCGCCAGCCACCCATACCGGCCGAGGTGGTCCCGAAGGAGGAACGGCATGAGCACGAGTGCGGAGCCGAAGAGTGCTGCGGGTAAGCGAGCGGTGAAGTCGCTGTCTCCGAACAATGCGAAGGCGCCCGCGATCACGTGGAACTGAAAAGGTCCATGCATCAGCGGGTTGTGGTCGTAGGTAAAGAACTCGGAGTAACGCCAGCTGAAGTAGGCATGCAAGGACTCGTCGTGATGCAGAGCGCGATGATCCAGATCCCAGAGTCGAAGGATTACAGCCGTCGCAAAGACCACGATCGCCAGGGGAAGCGTCCAGCCAATCGCTCGAAGCGATAGCCAGCTATCTTCTGCGGGACTGCTATCTGCGCCGCGCTCGGCGACCGAGGTCACGGCCGCCCTGCCTTTTCCTCGGAGTCAGCGCCCACCACATAGATCGTGACCGTGCCAAACGCGGCGGCCGGGCTGCCGATCGACTCGAACTTCGTCATGACGTCAATACCGTAGAGCGCCTGCTCTGGCGGGCCTACAACGATGTAGCGAATGTCGTACTTGGCGATCAGCTCCTTCACTCGCTGCTGATCATCGCTGATATAGATGCTGTTTACGTCCTGCTCGCGTCCCTCCTGGGGCTCCCACGTGCCACGCCAGATGAACTCATGCGACGGCCAACCGATGACTGTAGGCAGCCCTGTACGCCAGGAGATCCGCGCGTTCTCGCCCCAGTCGGGTCCCGGAGCCTCGACGATTACCGGATTGCCGGAGACATTCTCTCGCAGCCACTCGACGGCAGCGTATTCATCGGGCTTCAACCGCTCGACATACTCCAGGCCGTCGAGTGTCTGATGCCGTGTAAGACCCTCCGTACGGTTGGCCGTGGCGATCGCCGGATAAACGAGGGCAGCCGCAATGAACAGCACCGAGACCGCTGCGAGACTTCGAAAGGCTGGGGCCGCCGACCTTGTAACTCGTGGCCAGCGGAGCGGAAGCTCCAGTTGGTCTCGACTGGCCCAGAGATAGCACAGCCCGAAGGCGTTAGCCGCGGCAAGGAAGACCCAGGCCTGGAACGACAACTTGAACACGGTGTTGAGGCGGGCAGCCGCAAACTCCTCTACGTAGAACAGCTCCGATCCGAGCACGAGTAAGAGTCCTATCCAGGCAAGGCCAAGGGCGAAAAGCGGATTTATCTCGTCGGCAACGGATTCCTCTAAGCGGGAGAGCGCAGCCGCGCCCGCCGCGACAAGGAGCCCGGCCAACAGCGCAAAGCTGATCCAGGCGACGCCCCGATCGGCAACTTCCTCGGCCAGTCCAGAAGCGCCGCTATCGTAGAGAACAGCTCCCGTCCAGGCCGGCACGACAACCACTAGCGGTGTTAGAGCCCACGGCCACAGGCGAAGCGACCGCGGCGTGGCGCGGATGAGGCATGCGCTAACAAATAGCCCCGTCAACCACAAAACCGGTCCCCAGGCCAGCAGGAGATGGACAGGGTCGCTCGCCATGTCCTGCTCACCCACGTAACTCGGGCTATTAGTAACCATGACCGGAGCTACGAACTTCGCGGCCGAACCGAAGGATTCCAGGAAGGGCGTGTAAAGCACAAGAGCCACCGCGAAGAGCGGAAGCAGGAACCCCATCGCCGCCACCGCAGCGCGAAGAGGGTCCACGCCGGATCGAACGTTGGCCGCGATCGCGGCCACTGCGAGCAAGAAGGCAGCCGTCGGGAAGTCCCAGGCGTTGAGGAAGATGAGGCTTCCGACGAGCAATGCTGCGAGGACGAACACGCCCGGTTCCATAACCCACGTCCTCCAGAAAAGCACGGTCCTGCTCTGAAACAGATTCAGGGCCAGTCCGATCGCGCTGACAAGAAACGGAAGCGCCAGGACGTGAGCGTGCAGATCTCCGAGGAGGAAGCTAAAGAAGGGGAACTCACGGATCGTCCAGCCCGATACTATTCGCGACGCGCGCCACCAGAACCAGAACTCATCCGGATACCACGAACCAGACTCTTTGGGACCATCCAGGCCGTCGATATCAAGGAAGTCGTAGAGCCAACCCGGCATCGCATTATGCACGGCAAGGAGCTCGAACAGCCCTTCCCAGTTCGCCAGCACGAGCAGGAACACGACGGCGCCGACCGCTCCGAAGTACGCGAGCCGTGTCCTGCCGGCCAGAGTCAAGAGATTCCAGAGAAGGCCAAAGGCGGCGACTACCGCCAGTGCCCCAATAAGCGCCAGTCCGAGGTTGTAGCCGATGGCCGGCTCGACGCCGGTGACGATCGTGAGCATGCCAACAATCAGGTGGCCGAAGTAGTAGTAGCTGATGCCGTGACCCGCGAGCCAGGGATCCTCCGGCGGGAACGAATCAGCCCTGACCACGGCGTTAAGAAACGCGAAGTCCATCGGCTTCTCCGTGCCCTCGATCTCCGGGACGTAGGCACGCAGGAACGCAGCGGTTCCGATCGCGGCCAGGAAGACGACATCAACGGTCAGGAAGAACTTCCAGCGAGCGGTGATGAGCTCTCGAAGAGGCACCAACGACCGCCAGGCAGCAGCAAGAGAAGCGAGCGCGACCAGCCCAACGAGTAGGACGATCGACCAACGCTCGTTGGGCAGAAGGTCGAAGGACAACACAAGCCAGTAGCAATAGCCGACAAGCAGCAGGCCGACGATCTTGCTGAACGCATATCCGCCGTCTGGAAGGCGCCTGAACAGGACGAAAGCCAGAGGAAAGCAGATGATCCCGAGCAGCTGGACGACCGCCCACCAAAGCAGGGTGTCAGTCATGACTCTCGGGAGTCATACGAAGGCGAGCGCCCGGCGGTTCATCTCAGGCGAGGAGCGCGTCGACAAATCCTTCGGCTTCAAAAGGCGCCAGGTCCTCCGGGTTCTCTCCAGTACCTACGAACCTGATCGGTATCCCAAGCTCGTCGACCACCGCAAAGACGATCCCGCCCTTCGAGCTGCCATCCAGCTTTGTCAGGAATACAGAGGTGACGCCGACGGACTCGGAGAAAGTGCGCGCCTGCTGTAGTCCGTTCTGTCCGGTCGCGGCGTCAAGGACGAGTAACACCTCGTGCGGCGCCTCAGGATACTTCCGCTGGATGACACGCTTGATCTTTGCCAGCTCATCCATCAGGTGCTTCTTGTTGTGGAGCCGGCCAGCTGTGTCGACGATCAACACCCCTGCATCCCGGGCCTCGGCGGCTTCCACTGCGTCGAAGACGACAGCTCCGGGATCGGCCCCTTGTTGATGAGCGACAATCTGAACGCCTACGCTGTTAGCCCAATCCCTCAGCTGGTCGATAGCGGCAGCGCGGAAGGTGTCGGCGGCCGCGAGAATCACTTCCTCCCCATCGGACCGATAGCTGTTGGCAAGCTTGCCGATGCTGGTCGTCTTGCCGGTCCCATTAACGCCAACAACTAGGAGCACTGCGGGGCGTGGACGCTCACCGTCTCCGTTGCTCCAGAGCGCGCCACCGTCGTCGGGACGCTCGAGCAATGAGATCATCTCATCACGAAGAGCATCCCTGACCTCTTCGGGACTCTTGAGGCGCTCACGATTGACCCGCGTCCTGATCCTTTCCAACAGGTCACCGGTCGTCCGAACACCGGCATCCGCGGCGAGCAGTGTCTCTTCCAGCTCGTCCCACATCTCGTCATCGATGGTGGAACGCTGAAAGATGCGTCCGATGCCACCAAACAACGAGCCCTTAGTCTTCTTCAGCGCACGCTCGGTCTTCTCCTGGTTCCTCTCGATAGCTGCTTCATCCGGACGAAATGGGTCGCGCGTGGCAGGCCGAAACGGATCGTTCGTCATGGGACGATCTTATGGCCGTGCGTATTCAGAAGCTGACTAGTTCTCGCTGTTATCAGGCAGATCTGACAGCCGCAGCGACAGCACGTTGGTGGCGTGGTCATCGCCCATCGAGAGCCCGTAGATGGTGCCGGCGCTTTCGATCGTCCCACGGTTGTGCGTGATCACGATGAACTGTGTCTTCTTGCCTAGCTTCTTGAGCGAGGACGTAAAGCGCCGGACGTTCGACTCGTCGAGCGCGGCATCGACCTCGTCGAGAACGCAGAATGGCGCGGGGTTGGCCTCCAGCAACGCGAACAGCAGCGCAGTCGCCGTCAGAGCTCTCTCACCACCCGAAAGCACGGTAAGGCTGCTCAATCGACGGCCCGGCACCTGAGCCATTATGTCGACACCCTGGTCCCCTCGTTCGGATTGAGCCAGGACTAGCTCGGCTCTGCCACCACCGAAGAAGCTCTTGAAGTTCGCCCCGAAGGACTCGTTAACCCGCTGATAGGTCTCCTGGAAGCTCACCTCGATGCTCTGCTCGAGCTCGCGTATCGCTTCCTGCAGCGACTTCTCCGCCTGCTGCATGTCCTCCACCTGCTCATCAAGGAAGTCATGGCGCTCTCGGCTCTCGCTGTAGTCGGCCTGTGCCTCGAAGTTTACGGGGCCCAGGCTGCGGATCTCCTCACGCAGTTTCGTCACCCGTCCCTTTAGTACTTCGGGGTCGACCTCCGCAGCGCCGGCCATCGGCGGTACATTGTTCGCCTTTCGACGAACCCGCGGTGGGGCTGCCCAGTTCTGATACGTATCTTCTGTGCCGACCGGGACGATGTCTCCGCTGCGGGTCACTGCCATCCCATCGGCTTCCAGCATGTTTCGCAGGCCGGCCAGCTCGTCTGCGCGACGCTGCACCTGGCTCTCGGCCTCCAGGCAGTCTCGCTCGCTGAGGATGAGCGCCGCACGAGCTCGCGACAGCTCTTCCTGGTGTTCGCGGTCAGCAGTGTCGAGCCGAATGACCTCCTCGCGTCCCGGTGCCAGGTCCGTCTCCACCTCAACCAGCCGCGCCCTCGCCTTCTCCAGAGCCTGTCGGTTCTCCTCGAGCCGCCGGCCGATCGTTTCGGCTTCGGCAAGCAACTGATCAGAATTGGTGCGCCGTGCTTCAACCTGGCTGGCCAGGCGCTCGGTTGTGCGTCGCGTCGACTGATAGAGCGCGTCAAGCGAACGCTTCTCACCTTCCTGCGCGGCGACCTCCCGAGACGCCTCGGCTACAAACTGAATCAATTCCTCCCGGCGCGAGGCCAGCGCCTCATTGCCCTTCTGCTGCTCCGCCGCACTGTTGGTGGCTACCTCAGCCTCCTCGTGCAGACGAGCTTTCTCGGCAACCAGGTTCTCACGTTCGCTCACCATGGCCTCGAGCTCAGCGGTCGCGCTCTTCTCAGCAATAACTATCCAGCTGATCTCGCCCCGGATCTGTCCAACTCGATTGCGGACGAGAGCGAGTTGATCCTGCCCGCCGGCCCGTTCCGACCGTAGCCTTTCTACCCGCTGAGAAAGGCTCGTCACTGCCGACTCGTTCGCTGCAGCCACATCGCGCTTGGCCTTCAGATCGGCCTCCAACTCCGAGCGGCGCGCCGCGAGAGCCTCGATCTCTCCAGGGAGAGCCTGAAGTTGACCCTCCCAGCTGAAGGCAGACGTGTCCCGCGGCGTAGTGCCACCGCTGACCTCGCCGTAGGGCTTCATCAGGATGCCGTCGAGCGTAACAACAGACCCCAACCCGCGTTGAATCATCTTCCGCGCAGTCTCTATGTTCTCGACGACGATGGTCCGTCCGAGCAGCGTGTCGAACAGCGCTTTGAAACGCGGCTCTGGTTTGACCAGCCGGGCAGCCACACCCACGACGCCGCGTTCACCGTGGAGGTTTATCGCGTAGCCGGGCTTGAGGGCATCAAGTGGGATAACGCTTAGCTTTCCTGCCTCCCGCTCCGTCAGTATCTGCACCGCGCTGAGTGCGTCGTCCTGAGAGGCCATGACGACGGTCTGCATGTTCTCAGCGAGCGCGGCCTCTATCGCTCGCTCGAGCCCCGCGGGTACGCGCAGAAGCCTCCCTACGACTCCAAGGATGGTGCCGAATGCCGTCTCGCCGCCGATCTCGCCCGACTCCTGGATGGCGCCGGCGAGGAGTTTGCTTACCTCGGCACTGAGTCCCAGCCGCTCATTCTGCAACTCCGAAAGCACGTCGAAGCGCGACTGCCTCTCGGAGAGCTGATGTATCACGTCCTGCAGACGGTGATCCGACTCGACGAGCGCCTCTCGCGCTTCGATCACCATCCGCTGCACGGCTCGTTGTTGGTCGAGCGTTTCGTCCAGTTGCTCCGCTAGCTGCGTATCCCTGGCCTTCAGGCGGCGAAACTCGGCTGCCACGGTGCGGAGGTCAAGGCTGAGGGTCTCGCGACGGGTGCTCATTCGGGTTCGGTCCCGTTGCAGCCTGGTGCGAGACTCTTTTAGGCGCTGGATCTGGCGGTCCATGTCGCGTTCACCGGAGAGAGCACGCGCGGCGCGTTCCTGCAGCTCGACAATCAGCGCGCGAATGGAAACGAATTCCTTCTCCACGCCGGCCAGTTCCTGCTGGCGCCCACCGAGCTGCTTGCGTGCCTTGCCGAGAGCGCGGGCCAGCTGATCGCGCCGACCGAGGCCCTCTTCCTCGTCGTCCGCCACTGTCTTTTCGTTCTCCAGCGCCGAGATCTCCGCTGCCAGCTCCTCGCGTCGCTGCTGCATTAGACTGACCCGCTCCTCATCGAAGGCCACGGTTTGATCGAGTCTGTTAATGTCCGCCAGCAGATCCTGACGTTCTTTTTCCAGAGCCGACACACGCGTGCGCTCGGCGTCCAACTGTCGGCGGATATCCGCCGCTTGCGTTTCCCAGCTGTCGGCAGCTGCCTGCGCGCCGTTGTATTCCTCGCGTTTCTGGTCGTATCCTGCTCGGCTGGCGGTAAGGACGTCCTGCGTCTTGTGCCAGACCTGCCCGTACCAGGTGCGCAGCGCCTGCGACAGCTCCAACGTCAGGCGCTGGTGCTCCTCCGCGCGCTGGGCTTGCTTCTCCAGGTGCGCAAGTCGCGGCTTGATCTCGTCGAGCAGCAGCTTCACGCGATCCAGGTTCTCGCGCGTTGCCCGCAGCCGATCCTGTGCCTCGTCCATGCGCAGGCGGTGGTGGCGGACGCCAGCAGCCTCTTCAATCAGACTTCGGCGCTCATCCGGCCTGAGGTTGAGGACAGTCTCTACGGCGCCCTGGCCGAGGATCGCGTAACTGTTCTGGCCCAGATTGGCCTTCATGAACAGCTCGAGCACGTCACGAAGCCGCACTCGGCTGTGGTTGATCATGTACTCGCTTTCGCCGGAGCGATGGGCGCGACGGGTAACTACAACCTCGTCGAAGTCGATCGGCAGCCACCGCTCATCGTTGTCCAGCGTCAGACTCACTTCGGCCATACCGACCGAAGACCGTCCCGAGCTGCCGGCGTAAATTACGTCCTCGAGCTTCTTGGTTCGGAGATGCTTTCCGCTTTGCTCGCCCAACACCCAGCGGATGGCATCAGCGACGTTGCTCTTACCGCTGCCGTTGGGGCCGACGACAGCTGTGATGCCGGGCGCCATGTCGAAGACGTGGCTCGTAGCGAAGCTCTTAAAGCCCTGGATCTCCAGGCGCTTCAGGTGCACGATGCAGCCCCATCCCGTGTCTCAGGCACGCGCAGTCTCTGGATGCCCTGTTAGCGTCTCAACGGCGTGGAGCGCCGCTTCCTTCTCGGCCTGCTGCTTACTGCGTCCTCTTCCCACGCCGAGAACTTCCTTGCCCATAAGAACTTCAACGGTGAACACCTTCGCGTGGTCCGGTCCCTCCGCTCCTACGGTCTTGTAGGACGGTGGGCGTTGCCAGCGCGCCTGCACGATCTGCTGCAGTCGTGACTTGGCGTCGATGGTCATGGGCTCGGCGCCCAGCGATTCCAGCTCGTGCTTCAGCGTGCGGCGGATGAAGCTGGTGGCAGCGGTGAATCCCTGGTCAAGGAGGACCGCGCCAACCACGGCCTCGAAGGCACGGGCGAGGTTCTGTTCGCGGTTGCGGCCCCCACTGGACTCTTCGCCGCGCCCGAGCATCAGAAACTCGCCGAGGTCGAGGTCCCCGGCCACGCGGGCAAGCGTCTCTCGCTTAACG
Organism: Dehalococcoidia bacterium; assembly: GCA_035711945.1. Classification (GTDB taxonomy): domain Bacteria; phylum Chloroflexota; class Dehalococcoidia; order WHTO01; family WHTO01; genus DASTBR01. Next base: position 16,501 of record DASTBR010000039.1, on the reverse strand, counting down.
AGCGCGGCCCGAATTTCAGTTAGCTGGCCCTCGCGCCCAGTCGGAAAACGGCCGTAGAGCCACCTCGCGACCACCAGGCCGAGCGCTGCATCGCCCAGGAACTCCAAGCGCTCGTTATCCGGAAGCGCAGCATCGGGGTACTCGTTGTTGTAGCTCCGGTGGACAAGCGCCTCCAGTAGGATGCTCGGATCCTTGAACCTGACGCCCAGCCGATCCTGTGCCGCTTCGAGGTCTGGAAGCTTCATTTCCTTGCGACGGCGAGCCGGCGCAAGCTCCGTAATGGTGGCTTGCCGTGAACCTGGTTTCTGGAGGGGTGGGGATGAGGGAGGTGCTGCGGGCTTAATGCCTGCACGCTCGCGATAGTCAACTCGCGCCTCTGCTCGAATGAGATCCCTCCGGGGATTGGCGAAGGGAACGCCGCCGTCCCATGCGACACGTCTGCGTTCTCAGCGCCAATACTTGGAGTCATGGTAGGTAGCCTGATTTAGGGGTGTCAAGGCATATCGCATAAAGGACTAAGCATTTTCTCAAATTCTCCGAAATTACTTCTGGAACGGCTTCCACGGGCCTTGGACGAAGAGCGGAAATCAGCACTCCAGGCTGCTGTCGCCGCTGCCACGGAGCTAGATTTCGACCTCTACCTGGTAGGCGGATCCGTGCGCGATCTCATCCTCCGCCGGCCCAGCATTGACCTCGATCTCGTCACGAAGGGGCCCTCCGCCGCCCTGGCCGAGCGGATCGCACAAAAGACTGGCGGCGACGTCAAAGTCTACGGTCGCTTCGCGACAACCTGCGTCACCGTGGGTCGCGTCAGAGTCGACGTCGCGAGGACGAGGAGCGAAACCTACGCCCGTCCCGGGGCTCTCCCAGACGTCACACCGGGTCCTCTGACTGCTGATCTTGTCCGCAGGGACTTCACCACCAACGCCATGGCGCTCGGGCTGACCGGATCGCACAAGGGATCACTCGTTGATCCGGCCGGCGGCCTTGAAGACCTGGAGAATAGAGCGCTACGAGTCATTCACGACGGGAGCTTCGTTGACGACGCGACGCGAATCCTGCGCGGTCTGCGATTGGCCAGCCGTCTCTGGTTTGACATCCAACCGGAAACGCAACGCTTAATGCGCGAACAGGCCCACTATCTCAGGGCAATCAGCGGCAGCCGTCTGCGAACCGAGCTCAACTTCCTCTTAGCTGACGTCCGGCCCTGGCGGAGCCTGGAGGGTGCATCTGATCTAGGCGTGCTCGAAGTGCTCGTTCGTGGCCTGGCCTGGGACGAGCATCGCTCAGATGTCGCCAGGGCCATGCATGACGTAAAGCGTCAGGATTTACCCTGGGCAATGCTGGCCCTGCTCGCCTCGACGCTCGATGAGGTAGGAGCTGCCGAGATGACGCAACGCTTCTCGCTGGGATCACGCGAGAGCCGCATCGTGCGCCAATCCGTGCAGTTCGCGTCCGCCGTTAAAGCTGCAGACCGCAGGGCCACCGTAGACCTGGCGTTGGCCGTACACGGGCTCGAACCGGCAGTGACCGACGCACTCGCTCCACTGCTGCTTGAGCCAACGGATGCACAACGACTGGCAGGCCTTATCGCTGCCCGGCCAAGCCTCCGTGGCGGCGACTTGATCGCGCTGGGCCTCCCTGAAGGCCCCGCCGTTGGCCGAATCCTTGACGAGCTTCGCAGAGCCACGCTGTCCGGCGCTGTGTCCTCGAGAAGCGATGAACTAGCCTTGGCCAGGACGCTCATCAACGAGCTGCCAAGCGAGAGCCTGACCTCATGAGTACCCTGTGCACGATTTGCGGAGAACCGACGTCAGAAGACGCATCCGCCCTCTGCAATGGTTGCAATGAACCGTTTCATCTCTCTCTCGGCAAAGACCCTGTCGTCCGCGAGTGCGGCCGAGTTTGGGTCAACGAACAATTCATGACTTTGGAATACGGCTGCCTTCGCTGCCTTGGAGAGCTCGAAGGTGAGGCGTCCATCGACGGTGCCGCCTTCACGACGAAACCCACTGCCACGCGCCGTCGCTACCGGAAAGTCAGATGAGCAAGGGTCGCCGTCGCCGCGAGCGGATTGCGTCTCAGGGTGGCCCAAAGCCGCCGACGGCCGCAAAGCCGCGTCGTCGCGACCGCGGGTTCCCCTGGCCCGATTGGCTGCGCATGCCAGTCGCCGCTGCTTTCGGGCTGGGAGTCGTGGTCACCGGTATGTTCGTCCCAATCGTCGGGCTCGTGCTGATACCGCTTGCCCTTCTGCTGGCCTTCCTGCCCTGGACCCCATGGTTCACGCCCGCAATGGCCATTGCCTTCGCAGCCGGCGTTGGCTTGCTCTTCCTCCTCGCCCCTACCGGGCTTGGAGTGGTGCTTGGACTGGTTGCGCTGGCCTTACTTGGAATCGTGAGCGGCCACTACCTGTCGACACGTGTGCTCCGGCCGTTGCTCGAGCGTCAGCAGGCGCGTAGTTAGGGCGACCAGGATCCGAAGGCGTCAATCACGGCCGCCGCGGCCTTGATCCCCATCACGAAGTCCTCTTCGCGAATGTTTTCGTTCGGCGCGTGGTACCGGGAGTCAATGTTACTGACACCGGTATCTGCGGTTGGAACTCCCAGCAGCTTCACCACCGGATACATCGGTCCGGTTCCGGCCATCGAGGGCACGAGTACCGGCTCTTTGCCATACACGGAACGCAGCGTGTTGTGCACAACGCCGACCCAGTCCTCTTCAATCGGGGTACGCGCGGGATGCTCCGCTCCAAGAATCTCCATCTGGATGTCGCTGAAGCCATGTTTGTCGAGGTGCTTGCGAACCTTCCGGGCAATGTCGTGAGGGTCCTGATCGGGAACCAACCGGAAATCGAGCTTGGCACTGGCCCGGGCTGGACTGATCGTCTTTGACCCTGGCCCCTGGTAGCCAGAGGTCAACCCATCGATGTTGCACGTCGGCTGCAGGTGGAGGCGTTGACGGAAATCAACCCCCTCAACGCCGAGGACAAAGCGCTCCAGCTCGATCGACCTGGCGAACGCCTTCTCCTCCGCCGGCATCTTGTTGATGGCCGCCTTTTCCGCTTTGGTCGCCTTACGGACGTCGTTGTAGAACCCCTTTACCAGGACATTCTCCTCCTGGTCCTTCAAGGTCGACAGCGCCCAGGTCAGCCGCCAGGCAGGGTTTGGCACCACCGCGGCGTAGGCTGAATGAACATCGCGGACGACTGTTCTGCATGACAGTTCCACATAGAGCAGGCCTTTGACTCCAAGCGGTAGCAGAGGTCTGCCTTGCGGATCCACCCCACTACCTTCCCACACGCAGGCGTCCGCTTTGAGAAGCTCCCGATGCTCTTCGACAAACTCCTCGAAGAGTGGACTGCCGATCTCCTCGTCGCCCTCGATCAGAAACTTAATCCGCGCAGGTAGTTGTCCGCGTGTCTCCTTGATTGCGCGGATGGCAGCGATACGCGCGACCAGGTTTCCCTTGTCGTCGGAGATTCCGCGGCCATAGACCTTCCCGTCTCGGCGCGTCGGCTCGAAGGGCTCTGTCTGCCACTCGTCCAGTGGCTCAGGGGGTTGTACATCGTAGTGGTTGTAGATCAAGAGCGTTCGCTCTGAGGCCCCTGCCTGCTCGGCATACAACACCGGCTGACCGCCGCCGTTCTTGGGCATGATCCGAGTCTCAAAACCGAGGGTCTGCAGTGTCTGCGCCAGGTGCTCGGCGGTCTCAGTTATGGCTTCCCCGCGTGCGCTGACCGACGGCATCCTGACCAGCTGGAAGAGCTCCTCCATCGACTCGCTGCTGTGCTGGTCGATGTACTCGTTTACTTCCTGCATCGTTATTCCCTTCCAATCTTCTCCAGTACAAGGCCGTTCGGTTGGCACGGCTGCTCCTTTGCTGGCGCGTAGCCCAGCCTAAGCCAGAAATACAGTGACAGCCCGACATCGGGCGACGCCAGGACGCGGATCGGTGCAGTTGCTACCCGCTCAACTTGTGCCACCGCTTCCGAACCGTAACCCCAACCCCGAAGCTGATCCTTCAGAGCCAGGAGCACAAGGTCGCGCTCGTCCCGCATCACGGCCACCCCTGAAACTGCGTCATCCACCATCAGGGCCAGCACGTCGCAACGGCAGTCACCGACCGTCACCGTGGCGCCCGGCAACGGTATCGTCCCAGGCGCAAGCCCTGCACTCACCCAGCACTCCTTCCACCAGCCGTCCGCGCCCGAGCTGTCCTCGGCCTGCCAGGGCCGTAGCTCAACTCGTCGTCGTTTCAAGACGGTGCCGCGGCCAGCTCAGCGTTGCTTCCGGCTGCGAGCCAGCGTCCAACCGACTCGGCCAGGTCTCGTCGCGGCAGGCGGCTCATTGAGCAGTCAGGGAGGGAGTTGAGAAACGCCTCGCCATAGCTCTTGCTCAGCAGCCTCCGGTCGAGGACAACCACGGATCCTCGATCGTCGCGATGGCGGATGAGGCGGCCAAAGCCCTGCTTAAAACGAAGGATCGCCTGCGGCAGCGCGAACTGATTGAACGGATCGTCGTAGAGCTCGGAGCGTGCCGCAAAGATTGGGTCCACAGGCACAGGGAAGGGAAGCCTCGCGATCACAAGTGTCGATAGCGCTTCTCCCGCTATGTCGACACCCTCCCAGAAGCTCGCCGTGCCCAGCAGCAACGTCCGGTGGCTCTCTTTCAGAGCTGTGATTAGCTGACGGGCCGTCCCGTCGAGGCTCTGCGCCAGGACCTGGATTCCCTTTTCCTCTAGTCCGGATCTGATCGAGTGATAAGTCGCCCTCAGAGCTGAGTGCGAAGTAAAGAGCGCGAGCGTCCTACCGTCGCTTGCCTCGGCAACCTCGCTGATCGCCTCCTCGCAGGCAGCCTGGTATCCGGGTTCATGCGGTTCGGGAAAGTCGGTGGGAAGAAGAAGCTGCACGGCCTTCTTAAAGTCGAACGGCGAGTCCAGCAGGAGTTCCTCTCCGCTCTCCAGCCCTACTCGCTGTTTCAAGTAGTCGAAGCTGCCAGCCGCTGTCAGCGTGGCGCTCGTCAGGACGACGCTTTGCTTTTGGTCGAACAACTGCTGACCGAGGATCGTGCTCACCGACAGTGGCGCCGAAGAGACACTTATGTCACCCCGCCGCGTAATCGACAGCCACGCAATTTGTTCTGGGTCATGACGGCTGATGATCGCGTTGAGGCCATCGGCCAGGTCGTGGATCTGTGAGGCGGCGGCGTCTACCTGCATGACGACGGCTTCGACTTCCGGGCCACGCGCCGGGCCTCCCTGCAGAAGCGCGGCGAAGAGCTTCAGCAATCGCTCCTCAATCTGGTATAGCGGCGCAGCGAGGTTGTCCCAGAGCACCTCAACCCTGCTCCAGGATGGCTGCGCCCTGGTGCCTGATGTCAGCGACAGCTGGCGCTCGCCGTCGCCCTCGGCCCCTCCTTCGTCGATCAGATCCTTGAGACCCTGGAAAAACGACTCGGCAGCACTGTCAGCCTGGGCAACCAGGACATCCAGCTCATCGAGAAGCTCCGTCGCGCCATCGGTTCCGGACGACGTCCGCGTTAGGGCTCGCACCAGGCCCGTCAGTCCCGCCGACTTTCGCCCGGCGATCGAGGTCAACAGATCCTCGATGCCGGTCCGCGATGCCTCGAAGCCGAAGCTTCTCGTTGCCTCCTCCTCAAGGTTGTGCGCCTCGTCCACGACCAGGTACCCGTATGACGGCAGCACACCCCCCTCGGCTGCCAGGTCCGACAGCAGTAGAGCATGGTTGACGACCAGCAGGTGCGCGCTCTCGGCACGCTTACGAGCGCGCAACAGAAAACAGGTGCCCTGCTTGACGTACTGACACGGGCCGGCAAGACAGTTCTCGTTCTGCGCACTCAACCGGTCCCACGCCTGGTCCTCCGGCTGCGATATGTTCAGCTCTGCTCGGTCTCCGGTCTGCGTCCGAGGCGCCCAGATCAGCAGCCTGATAAGCATCGCCAGCTCGTAGAGGTCGGCTGCAGGCCGCCGCCGCGCCTGTGACCAGCGCAGCAGACAGAGATAGTTCCGCCGCCCCTTGAGCGTCGTGGCACGAAGGTCGGCAATTGCCGGCGCGTCGGCGAGGACCTTGCGAACCGTCGGAATGTCCTTACCGATCAACTGCTCCTGAAGTCCGATCGTGTCGGTAGAGATAACGACCTTCTCTCCATTCCTCATGGAATGAAGCACCGCGGGAGTGAGGTAGGCCAGCGATTTGCCTGTGCCAGTGCCGGCCTCGACAGCAAGATGATGGCCGTCGCTCAACGCCCGGCTCACAGCTTCGGCCATCTCGAGCTGCTGCGGTCGATCCTCGAAGTCCTCGATTGCGCCCTCGCGGCCCGCCGTCCGCAGGTAGCGTCCTGCTTCACTCGGAGCGATTGGCGTCCGCCGGTCGACGGGCGCTATGTCCGGAGCTTCGTCGGCCGCCGGCGCCGTGTATCCATCCAGCGCTTGGGCTTCAAGCGGTATCAAAGCCTGCGGCCCGCCGACAAGCTCCTCGAGGAGTCGCGCTAACGGCCAGTCGACCTCGGAAGAAAGTCGCAGTACCTCGTGCAGCAGCCCGGCAGGCAGCTGCTCGAGGCGATCGCGCAGCGCGAGGAAGATAGCCCGCGCCGCCTCGGCGTCGCTCAATGCTCGGTGGTGCACTGGCAGCGGAATCTCGAAGAACGAGGCCAGGCCCTTCAGTCCATAGTCCCGAGCTTCGGGCAGAAAGAGGCTGGCTATCTCAAACGTGTCGTAAGGCAACCCTGGCAGATGCACTCCGGCGTACTTGAGAAACGAGAGGTCGAACTGGATACTCTGCCCGACAATCGGATGATCGCCCGCAAAGCCTTCGATATCGGCGGCCACGATCTCGATTCGCGGAGCAGCAGCCAGCTCGGCGTCTGAGATTCCCGTCAGAACCTGGACTCGATAAGGAAGCGCACGGCCCGGGTTGACCAGTGCCTGGTAGGTATCGAGAACACCTTCTCGGGTGAACTTGACTGCTCCGATCTCGACAATGCGGTCGTTCTGCGGATTCGTTCCGGTGGTTTCGAGATCCAGGGCAACGTAAACAGGTCCAGAGGCTTCGGGCACCCACTCATGTTCGCTTTACTAACATCTCAGGGTCGAGAAGCTATCCCCGGGCTTCTCATGAGATAAGATTGGCCGCCAACCAGAGCGCTGTCCCGGACGCCCAGGAGATCTTCGACGGCGTTGCCGAGAACTACGAGCGCCCCGCGCAGATCTTCGGACTCGGGCAGTACCGCTACTGGCATCGCGAGCTGGTCGGCCTGGTTGCTGCTACAACTCCGTCCCACGTCCTGGACATGTGCACAGGCACGGGCCTGATCGCCGACGAGCTGCGCCGTCAGACAACCGCAGCCATCGTCGGTGTCGACCTCAGCCGAGCGATGCTCAAGCAAGCGCGCGGTCGCGGGGTCGAAGCAGCGCTGATCCAGGCCGACGCCCAACGGCCACCATTCACAGCGGGGGCCTTCGACGCCGTAGTGTTCAGTTACCTCCTTCGCTACGTTGACGACCTCCCGGGAACGCTGCTTCGCCTGGGCGCCCTGGTTCGTCCACGAGGTCTAATGGCGTCGCTCGAGTTCGGCGTGCCGCAAGGACCCTGGAAGCCTGCCTGGCAGCTCTATACCCGCGCCCTGATGCCTGTAGGGCTCGCTTTGCTTTCGCCCGGCTGGCGACGGGTTGGCGGCTTTCTCGGTCGCAGCATTTCGGAGTTCTACGAACGCTGGCCGATTGAGCGTCAGCTTCGAGCCTGGCACACTGCTGGCTTCCAAGATGTGCAGACGCGGTCACTTTCTCTCGGCGGCGGGTTGCTGATCTGGGGAACGCGACAATGAAGCTCAGCCGACCGGCCTTCTACGCCCTCGAGACTGGCGGGTGGCGCGACTTTATCACGCTCTTGCATCCGCCCTACACCCTCATGCATCTCAGCTTCGTTTGCCTCGGCGCCGCGCTCGCAGCCGACATCCGCTACGACCGGCTGATCGCCACTCTCCTGGCGTTCTTCCTCGCCGTTGGGATCGCGGCACACTTCCTGGATGAGTTGCAGGGCCGCCCGCTACACACCACGCTGTCGTCCTCCATCCTCAAGCTGGGTGCGACTCTGTCACTTAGCGGTGCTGCAGCGCTCGGCGTGCTCGGAGCTATCGAAGTTTCCCCGCTCGTCCTGGCATTCGTCGCCGTCGGGATAGTCGCCGTGCTTGCTTACAACCTCGAGTTGTTCGACGGGCTGCTGCACGGCGATCTTCAGTTCGCCCTGCTCTGGGGCGCCTTCCCCTTTCTTACCGCCAACTGGGTCATGACGGAGAGCTTCGATGCGGCATCCGTGCTGGGCGCCGCGGCTTGCTTCACGCTGGCCATGGTCCAGCGCTCACTCAGCAACCCCGTTCGCGCTCTGCGTCGCCGCGTCAAATCGGTCGAAGGACGAATCACTTATAACGACGGCGCCACCGCGCAGCTCGGACGCGTCGACCTGATCGACGCGCCCGAACGCGGCCTGCGCTACCTCAGCCTGGGCACGCCGCTGCTGGCGGGCGCGCTCATCGCTCTGCGCCTGCTGCAGTAGGAAGAACTCACCAAACACGACAGCAAAATCCATTTCACTCTCCTTTGTCACTAAACACGTCGATCGAGGGCGGCGGGTGACGACGTTTCGCCGTTCAGTCAGCCGCCGCCGATGCCACCACAAGGCTCTCCGCCTCGCCCTCTTTGAAAGCCGCCAGCCACGCCGCCATCGCCAACGCCCCGAGCAACAGGACGACCGCTCCAACAAGAGCGAACGCTCCCTGCAGCGACGTCGCGTCCGCCGTGTAGCCGATGGCCGGCTGAGACACAACGACAGCCAGGCTGGCGCCCATCGAGGTAACGCTGATCAGCGTCGCCCGCAGGTGCTGCGGCGAGTGCCGGCTCACATAGCCGGTGCTCAGCGGCACGAATGCTGAGTTCGCGAAGTAGAGCAGGCAGAATGCCGGGAAGACCAGCAGCGAATCAACACCTGCGAGGACCAGCCAGCCACCGCCGAGGGCCCCGGTCAGCAGGCCAAAAGTCACGCCTTCGCCCAAGCGACCGGCGAGCCGGTGCGCGCTGAGCGAGCCCAACGCCGCGGCGCCGTGCGTCGCCACGACGAAGATGCCGAACTGTGCTGTCGGCACATCATGCTCCGACAGATATGGCTGGATCATGATGAACCCTGACAGCGCGGCGATGGCCAGCACTGCGTGGAGCACCATCATCGTGCGGACCTGCGTATGGCTCTTCGCGTAGCGCAAAGCTTCCCGAATGATCTGGAAGTACTTCAACTGCACGTGGTCCTCGTGTCGCGCGGGCTCGCGGAACGTCAGGACAACCATGACCGCCAACACAGACATGGCCGCACCGACGAAGATCGGCGTCGTCAGATCCGTCAACGCCGCGATTGGCGCGCCAATCAGCGCCCCAACCACCGCAGCCCCCATGGCCACTGCGCGGCCCTTGCCCATGACCCTGCTAAATTCCCCCTCCTTCTTCACTGATGCCAGGCTGTCGTAGACGAAAGCGCTGTCGGCGCCGGAGAACATCGTGAACGAGACCGCCCAGATGGCATAAGACAGCAGAAGCAAGCCGAAGCTGTCAGCGAGGCCGAAGATGATGATGCCGAAGGGCGCGCCGATCCCGCCAAGCAACATCGAGGTCTTACGACCCCAGCGATCGGCGACCGCGCCGGTTGGCATCTCTGCCAGCACTATCACCCCCTGGAACACAGCCTCCATGAGCGCAACCTGGGCAAGCGTGAGCCCCCGTTCTTCGATCAGGTAGAGCACCCAGATTGGGATCCACGGCTGGAAGTTGAAGAAGAACGCGAACAGGTAGAACCGGCCGATGTTCTTCTCGAAACTCGACCGGCCTCGCTCGTTTGCTTCGTCTTGCCCCGTTTCCATCTCTCGCTCCGCGTTGAAACACACTCACTGGCTTACAAGCAGCCGGTGGGTCTCTCGCTGCCGGAACTGGGTTCGGGACAAAGAAAAACCACGGGCTGCGTGGCCCGTGGCTAACGCCTACTCCCTCGCGATTACTACAAGGTTGCCGCGGCGGTCCACGGGCGCAACGACGCGCTCGAAGGGCAACCCCTTCGCACGTCGATTGTGATCGTGAACTCGCCTGCCATTCAGTTTCTTCCTACAACTCCGTTTCCAGCAGCCTAACATTTGCCGGCCGGCTCCAGCAACGTGCCTTGACCGCGCGACACCTCCGGCCAATGATTCGATCAGAAACAGATCTGGAAGGAGGCATCAACTTGATTCAAAAACGCTGGCTTGCCCTGTCGCTAATGCTCGGCGTCGCCCTGATCCTGGGTGTGGCCTGTGGCGACGACGATGACGATGACGACGACACCGACGTTACTGCCGACGACGACGACGCGGCGGATGATGACGATGACGCCGGCGGCGCGATAGACATCTCGGGAGTCTCAGAGCTCGAGGATGGGACGCTATCGGTGCTGATCAACGCTCCCTACCCGCCGCTCGAGAACTTCGGGCCGGGCGGTGAAACCGACATCATCGGCTTCACGCCCGATCTCGCCGCCGCAATGGCCGAGAAGCTGGGCGTCGAAGTGGAAATGATTCAGACCGGCTTCGACGCAATCATCGAGGAGCTCAACGCCGGCGACGGCGACGTCGTCATGTCATCGATGACGATCAACCCTGAGCGCGACGAGCAGGTGGACTTCGTACCATACCTGAGCGTTGGCACCGGGATCGCTGTTGCGGCGGGCAATCCCGAGGGCATTGCCACGCCCGAAGATCTGTGTGGCCTCGCGGTATCAGTCCAGGAAGGGACTATCCAGGAGGACGAGCTTCAGGCCCTGAATGGGGACCAGTGCGCCGACAATCAGATCGAGCTGGTTATCCTTGCCGACCAGGGCTTAGTCACCCAGGAGATCGCCGAGGGCAATGTCGACGCCATGATGGCCGACCTCCCTGTCATCCTGGACGCGGCCGCTACCTTCCCTGACGCCGTCGAAGCCACCGATTACAACGAAGACGTCGCTCCCTACGGCATCGCCTACGTTACTGACTCGCCGCTGGGCGATGCGCTCCAGGCGGCCTTCGATGCCGTTGTCGAGGATGGCACCTACCAGTCCCTCCTCGAAGAGTACGGCCTTGAGGACGCCGCCCTGGTTGAATAGTGCGGGAAGCATGATTTAGAAACGGGGCCTCTGGAAACAGAGGCCCCTATATTTTGACTACCTATGGCCGCAGGCGAGACAGCTTCTCGACCAGCCGAACATGGGGCCGATATCGGTCCCCTTCTTCGCCTCTATCGCAGGTTTGCCAAGCCCATTTGGTTCCTCGCCTGGACGATAGCGGCGGGCGTGTTCTTGTGGTTCGTCCTCGACGTCGATTGGGACGTCGTCGGTGACTACCTCTTCGACTACCGGGTCATGGAGGGCGTCGAAGTAACCATCAAGCTCACCCTCTGGTCGATGTTCTTCGGCGTAATCCTCGGCGTCGTCTTCGGCGTCATGCGTGTCTCGCAGAGTGCTATGGCGTCCGGCGCCGCCGGACTCTACATCTGGCTGATCAGAGGCACTCCGCTGCTCTTGCAAATACTCGTCGTCTTCTTCGGGCTGCGAGAGTTCGTCGCGCCCGAGTCGCTGGGCTTCGGCCGCACCGATGCTCCCTTCGGATCCATTCCACTTCTCGAGGACTTCAACAACATCCGTTTTCGCGCGGCCGTCCTCGCCCTCGCCATCAACGAAGGCGCCTACATGGCTGAGATCGTGCGCGGGGGCATCATCTCAGTCGATCCCGGCCAGACTGACGCCGCGCGCTCACTGGGCATGACCAACCTGCAAGCCACACGGCGCATCATCTTGCCGCAAGCCCTCCGCGTGATGGTGCCGCCGAGCGGCAACGAATTCATCGCCATGGCCAAGAACAGCTCCCTTGTCTCTGTCATCGGCGTCTTCGAGCTCCTCAAGTGGAGCCAGTCACTCTATGCCGACAACTTCCAGGTCATGGAGCTGCTTCTCGTGGCGGCCTTCTGGTATCTCGTCATTACATCGGTGCTCAGCATCGGCCAGGCGTGGCTGGAAGCGCACCTCTCCCTCGAGCGTCAGCGAGGGACGCCCTTCTGGCAGCGTGTCGGACAGATCTTCACAAACCCAAGACAGGCGCACGAAGGTGCCTGAAGACTCCACAGCCATGCTTGGGTCGTCGTCCGCTGACGGCGCTCGCCCAATGGTCAAGGTCGAGGACGTGCACAAGCGCTTCGGTCAACTCGAAGTCCTGCAAGGCATCACGTTCGACGTCCAGGAGGGCGAGGTCGTCGTCATCATCGGTCCCAGCGGTTCCGGCAAGAGCACGCTGCTCCGCTGCATCAACCACCTGGAGAAGATCCAGCGCGGGCACATCTACGTCGATGGCGAGCTAGTGGGCTACAAGGATGTCAACGGCCGCCTGAAAGAGCTGCCCGAGCGGGCAATTGCCCGCGTGCGTTCGCGGATTGGCTTCGTGTTCCAGCGCTTCAACCTGTTCGGCCACCTCACGGCTCTCGACAACGTCACCGAAGCGCCGGTCCACGTGTTAGGCGAGAGCCGGGGTCGCGCCCGCGAGCGCGGCCTGGAGATGCTCTCTCGCGTCGGCCTCAGCGACAAGGCCGACTCACTGCCCTCCCAGCTCTCGGGAGGGCAGCAGCAGCGCGTCGCAATCGCCCGCGCCCTGATGATGAATCCCAAGCTTATGCTCTTCGACGAGCCCACCTCGGCCCTGGATCCGGAGCTGGTCGGCGAGGTTCTGAACGTCATCAAGGCACTCGCGAACGACCTTGGCATGACGATGATCGTCGTCACCCACGAGATGGATTTCGCGCGCGATGTCGCCAACCGCATACTGTTCATCGACGAAGGGGTTGTCGTCGAAGATGGGCCGCCGGAGCAATTCGACAACCCCCGAGAAGCGCGCACCCGCGAGTTCCTGCGCCGTGTGCTCAAGGAGGACGTGGCATGACGACCGCAACGGCATCGCTAATCGCCGAGGGAGAAGTCGCAATCGGTCTTCACCTGGGCCGCCACGACCACGAGATAACACCCGAGCTCGTCGCGACCTACGCCGGTGCTGTGCAGGACGGCAACGCCTGGTACTCGTCCGCTTCGCCCTTCGGCGGCTCGGTGGCGCCGGCGCTCATCATGCACTCCGAGGTCTACACCTTCCCCGGCTGGTACCTGCGCAACATCGTCGGCAACCTGCACGCCAAACAGGAGTGGGAGCTGTTTAACCCCATCATGGTCGGCGACCGCATCACCACTTACTCGAACGTGATCGACCGCTACCAGAAGCGCGGCCGGGACTTCGTCGTCAACGAGGTCACCGTGCTTCATACGGACGGTCGCCTTGCGGCGCGCAGCCGTACTCATCAGAGTTTCCTACTGGAGAAACCGGATGGTGTGGTTGTCGACAAGCAGCGCGAGAAGACTTCGCGCCGTCAGGAGAGTGAGCCGCTACCGGTACTGGAAGACCTATCTGGACCGCCGAAGGTTGTTGACGAGGAGATGTGCTGGAACTACTCGGGGCCTGCAAAGAACTACCACAACGACCGCGAGTTCGCCCAGAAGCTCGGCTTTCCCGACATCGTCGTCCAGGGCACGATGTCGACCTGCTTCATCTCTGAGATGATGACCAACCGCTTCGGCGAGGGATGGTTCCGCGGCGGGCGGATGTCTCTGAACTTGATCAACGTTCTCTGGGTCGATGAGCAGGTCCAGGCTTTCGGACAGGTCAACGAGCTAACCCCCGAGGGGTCGCGACAGAGGGCTCACGTCACCGTCTGGACGCAGAAGCCAGACGGCACCAGGACCATCGCCGGCACCGCCTCCGCCCTGGCTTGAGGCGCTAGGCCGGCTCCTCGACCCGCACCTCGCCGGCGGCCTCTCCTGTGACGCCATCCATCGACGCGCCATCTCGCACCATCGGCCTGGCGTCCCTCCGGACGGTCAACTCGAAGACGTCCGGCCGGCCATAGTGGCCGGCGACGTCCAGCCACCAGCGGCTACCAAGGCTGGCAAGGTCGACCTCGGCATATAGGATCTCCTCCTTCGCTGAGACTGGCCCAGCCAGAATCTCACCGCGCGGGCTGACGATCGCGCTCTCGCCGGTGTTGATCCATTCCTCGCCATCACCCTGGTAACGGACGCGAGCCGTCACCCCCTCCGGCAGATCGTCCCGGCGCATCACAGAGCACACCCCGACCACGTACACACCACCCTCCTTGGCGATGTGTCGCAAAGTCGACAACCACGGCTCCCCGCGGTCCCACGTCGGCGCAAGATAGACCTCAGTGCCCCATGCATACATCGCGTAGCGTGCCAGCGGCATGTAGTTCTCCCAGCAGATCAGGCCGCCCAGCTTTCCAAGGTCCGTATCGTACGCGCCTAAGGTGCTCCCATCGCCCTGCGCCCATACCAGCCGTTCGGCCGCAGTTGGCACAAGCTTCCGGTGCTTGCCGATGATCTCACCCTTGTCGTCGATGTAGAGCAGGCAGCAATAGAGCGAAGTGCTGCTTGCTTCGTCGTTTCGCTCGTTGATCCCCATGACGACGAAGGCGCCGGCGTCGCGCGCTGCCTGGCAAAGCCGCTCGGTAGCCGGGCTTGGTACGACGACGGACTGCTCGAGTAGCTGGGCGTAGAGGGCGGCGTGTTTGCCGGCTTCACCCGGCGCCAGCGCCCAAACCCAATCCGGATAGGTAGGGATAAATGCCTCCGGGAACACAATCAAACGCGCGCCTCGCGACGCCGCCTCGGCGATCAGCTGGCAGGCCTTCTCAACCGTCGCGTCTCGATCCAGCACCACGGGCGAGGCCTGGACAGCCGCTACTGAGAATTTCTGCTGCTTCACGCGCCGTCCTCAGCTAGATCACGCTCCGGCAGCGCGTCCCGGAAGACTTCCATCTTCTTCCAGTCGGGGACCGGCGGTTTGTGGTCTGGTCGCGGCGCATACACCGAGTACTCCTTCAGCTCCATCTTGTGGATGTAGCGTGGACAATTCGGGAAGATCCGCTCCGCCTTGACGCGCACTATGAACTGAGCTTCCGGATATTCGCTGAGCAGTGGGTCGTCATGATGAATGGTCGCGGTTCCCTGGACCCTCATGCGGTAGGGATGCTCACCCCAGGCGATGAACAACAAGCCCACTTTCGGATTCACGAGCACGTTTCCCCAGCTCTTGTACATCCCGTTGCCGTCATAGTTGGGAAAAGCCAGCGTGTCGTCGCTGACGACACGCACGAACCCGGGCATCCCTCCCTTGTATGAAACGTCCGGCCAGCCGTCAGCGTCGGCCGTCGCCAGGAAGAACATCGCGGCGTTCTCTATCGTCTGGCGGTCGCCATCGTTGAAGCGGTCGTGGACAGTCACTTCCTCCAGGCGATCGGCGATGCGACGAGTGTCGAACCGGTCCTGAAGCTCACGCGAGCCGTCGTGGTAAAGGTCGTTCGTACTCATCAGCGCCTCCTGCGGCCGTCCGCTTGATCTTCAGCCTTCCCCCCGCATCTTGTACAGGTACTGTCCTGCGGCTCCGATTGAGCGGCCTTTTGATTCTGATACGATCAAGCCGACTTGGATCGCAGAGCTTCACCGAGGCCGCCGCTAGACGCCAGGTCACCGACTCCGACAGCGGGAGTGCCGTCGTCATCATCGACGGGTCGCACACGAACTCAAGGAATCAACACTGGACAGCAAGCCTGATCGCGTACTCCTCATAGGTCTCGACGGGGCGACCTGGGACTTGATGTCGCCCATGATCAAGCGCGGGCTGCTCCCCAACATCTCCCGCCTCATCGAAAACGGTTGCAGCGGGGAGCTCCAATCTGTGTTCCCGCCGGTCACAGCGCCTGCCTGGTCGTCGATCTACACCGGCACAAACCCGGGAAAACACGGCATCTACGACTTCATGCGGCGCGTCCCTGGCTCCTACCGCACAACGCCGGTGGACACCACCTACCGCGACGGGAAGAGTCTCTTCCGGATCGTCAGCGATGCCAACCAACAGGTTTTCGCTATCAATGCCCCGCTGAGCTTCCCACCAGAGCAGCTCAACGGCGCGATTATCCCGGGGCTCCCGACTCCGTTCTTTTCTATCTCGCCCGCTGAGCTCGAACAGCCTTTCCTGGCTCACTTGCCGAACTACGAGCCATTTCCTGAATCCATCAGGCAGCTCAACGGCAACACTCAGACGCTTTACGACGTCGCCCCCGAATACTCTGCGCGGACCGCCAACGCCTTCCAGTTTCTGAACCGCCGGTTCCCCGAGTGGAAGCTGGCCTTCGTCCACTTCCAGATCACCGACATGGCGATGCACTTCGCCTGGGGCGACGACGCCTTGCTTGACGCCGTCCACGCCAGCGTCGATCAGGCAGTCGGAGACGTTCTCGCCAGCGTTCCTGACGGCACAACAATCCTGCTGATCTCAGACCACGGCCACGGCGAGCTAACCTCCTACCTCCACCTCAACACCTGGCTCAA
>DASTBR010000038.1:0-5157 GCA_035711945.1 Dehalococcoidia bacterium | reverse complement strand
AAGTTCAAGAGACGCTCGACTCCGCTATAGATGAGCGCGCAGAGATCGAGAACCGCGTGGAGCAGATTCTCGAGGAAAGGGTGTCCGCAGCCCTACGGTCTCTCGACATTCCTGCAGATCTGCCGATCTTCGACGGCTTCGCGCCAGTGTGGCCGCCAGTGGCTGTGGAGCTCGGCGAGCCGCCCCACGTTCTTGCGGTTTCGCCGCGCGAACGAATCGACCTGCTGGAGTCCGATCTGCTTGATCCGGACTTGGCGACCGAAGAGCTGTTGAGGGCGGAGGCGGAGCACGACGACCAGCGATTCTCAGCGCTTGTGGAAGACACGGGGGGTGTCGGAACCTACCCCAGCAACATCCGCCACCGCAGCTCCTACAGCGACTTGCTCCAGACTGTGGCGCATGAATGGGCCCACCAGTATCTCGCCTTCTACCCACTCGGCTTCAACTACTTCGACGACAACGAGCTGCGGACACTCAATGAGACAGTCGCCGACGTGATTGGTGAAGAGGTCGGCGCCCGAGGTGAGGACATGTTCCCACTGGATGAGCCAGCCCTACGGCCCGTACAGGCGACTGTCGACTTCAGGGAGACTATGCGGGCGCTGCGGCTCGAAGTTGATGACCTGCTAGCGGCCGGCCACATCGAGGCGGCCGAACGGCGAATGGAGGAGGTGCGACAGGAGCTTGCCGAAGATGGGATTTTCATCCGCAAGATCAACCAGGCCTACTTTGCTTTCCACGGCAGCTACGGAGGCGCTCCACAGTCGAGCAGTCCGATTGGCCCAAAGGTGGCCGAGCTTCGCGGGTCGGTGGCAACTCTGCGGGACTTCCTGCGTCTTGTTCAGGATGTGACGAGCGAGGGTGATCTCGACGCCGCGATAGCTGAAGCCACCTGATCGCCACCCAGAGCGTGGCTATACTCTGCTCGATCCCCTCAACCCGCGGAGGTTTTGTTGTCGCTCACCCTCGACGAAGTCCGGCACATAGCGTCCCTGGCCCGGCTCGCCCTGAGCCACGAGGAAGCGGAGAAGTTGAGAGAGCAGCTCTCCGGGATCCTTGACCACTTCGACCTGCTGCGGGAACTGGACACCTCGGGCGTCGAACCGACGGCGCATTCGTTACCGCTCACCAACGTTATGCGCGAGGACAACACGTCGGAGTCGCTGAGCGTCGATCGTGTGCTAGCCAACGCGCCGAGGGTTGAGGGTGAATACCTGCGCGTCAGGGCCGTCTTCGACTAGTGGACCTGCTCTATCTGACCATCGAAGAGGCCAGCCGACGACTTGCCTCTCGCGAAATCTCGTCTGTCGAGCTTACGAAGGCGGCGCTTCAGCGCGCCGACGAGGTCGACGACACGATCTGCAGCTTCATCACGCGGACTCCCGAACTGGCCCTCGAGCAGGCCGCGGACGCGGACAGAAGGCTGGCGGAGGGCGATGCCGGGTCATTGACCGGCATTCCGGTAGCACTCAAGGACGTTCTATCGACCGCGCGTATTCGCACAACATGCGGTTCGCGGATCCTCGAGGACCTCGTGCCGCTCTATGACGCGTTCGTGGTCCGTCGGTTGCAAGAGGCCGGCGCGGTGCTGGTCGGCAAGACCAACTGCGACGAATTCGCGATGGGGTCCTCGACCGAGAACTCGGCGTTCTTCCCTACGCGCAACCCGTGGGATACCGACCGAGTGCCCGGCGGGTCGTCAGGCGGCAGCGCTACCGCCGTCGCTGCCGGCGAGGCCACGTTTGCTCTCGGCTCGGACACTGGCGGCAGCATCCGTCAGCCAGCCGCGTTGAGCGGAGTCGTCGGCATGAAGCCCACCTATGGCCGGGTTAGCCGCTATGGGCTTGTGGCCTTCGCCAGCTCGCTCGACCAAATCGGTCCGTTCACGCTATCGGTGACCGACTGTGCGACCGTCCTGCAGGCGATTTCGGGCCATGACGAGCGGGACGCTACCAGCGTCTCGATCGATGTCCCGGACTTCAAGGCTGAGCTGGAGGCGGGTGTGCGTGGATTAAAGGTCGGCGTTCCCCGTGAATACTTTCCGGAGGACATGGAGCCCGCGGTCCGCGAAGCCGTGGCCACGGCCATCAATGTGCTCGTGGCGGAGGGTGTCGCGGTCGATTGGGAAGTTAGCCTGCCGAGCACGCCCTACGCTTTGGCCACGTACTACATCATTGCGCCGAGCGAGGCTTCCGCGAACCTCGCCCGCTACGACGGCGTGAAGTATGGCTACTCGTACCAGGACGGCGACTCGATGTGGGAGAACATGGAGCAAACGAGAGGTCGCGGGTTTGGCACGGAGGTCAAGCGGCGGATCATGCTTGGCACGTACGCGCTGTCCTCCGGGTACTACGACGCCTACTACCTCAAGGCCCAGCAGGTGCGGACGCTGATCCGGGCGGAGTTCGACGAGGCGTTCAAGAGCTACGACGTGCTGATCGCGCCGACGACGCCGACGACAGCCTTCCCGATTGGGGCCAAGACCGACGATCCCTACGCTATGTACCTCAACGACGTGTGCACGCTTCCAGTCAATATCGCCGGCCTGCCCGGAATCTCCGTACCGTGCGGGTTGGTAGACGGACTGCCGGTCGGGCTGCAGATCATCGGAAAGCCCTTTGACGAAGCTACCGTGCTGCGTGTCGCCCGGGCCTATGAACGGGCGGCGGGCCTCGGCATCCTGCGGCCGCCTCTCCGTGCAGCCGCTTGACACTTTAGAGCGACCTCCCGACCCTCAACGAAATGAGCAACATCCTCAAAGCGCTGGAGGACGACGCCCGCCTTACACCTGAACGGCTGGGCAAGCTGACCGGGCTCAGCCCGCAAGAGGCGTCGGCTGAGGTTGAGAAGGCCGAGCGCAACGGCGTCATCCTTGGCTACCGCACGATCATCGACTGGGACCGCACCGCGGAGGACCTCGTCCAGGCGTGGGTTGAGTTGCGCGTGGTACCTCAGCAAGGCACCGGATTCGATGCGATTGCCGAGCGCATCGCGCGCTTCGACGAGGCGCACTCGGTCTTCCTGCTCTCGGGCTCATACGACGTGGGCCTGATTGTCCAGGCGCGGACGATGCACGACGTGTCCAACTTCGTGGCTGAAAAGCTGGCGACGATGGAGGGCGTGCAGAGCACTGTGACGCACTTCATCATGCGCCGCTACAAGGTCCAGGGCGTGCAGACGGTATCGCACGACTCGACGGAAAGGCTGGCAGTCTCTCCCTAGGCAATGACCGCGAAGACCCGCCAACAGACCTACCTCGCCCAGCGCGTCCAGAACATGCCGGCCTCGGGCATCAGGCGCTTCTTCGACCTGCTTGGGTCGATCGACGGCGTCATCTCGCTGGGGGTCGGCGAGCCTGACTTCGTCACGCCGTGGCATATCCGCGACGCGGCCATCCGTTCGCTGGAGCGCGGACACACGCACTACACCTCGAACTATGGGCTGCCCGAGCTACGCTCAGCGCTCGCGGCGAAGCTCGCCGAGCTCTACGGTGTGCGGTTCGATCCGGCGTCAGAGCTACTGATTACAGCGGGCGTCAGCGAGGGCCTGCAACTGGCCCTGAGCGCGTTGCTCGACCCCGATGACGAAGTGCTCTGTCCTGACCCCTACTACGTCGCGTATCGACCGTGCACGGAACTGGCCGGCGGAAAGTTCGTGCCAGTGCCGACTGAGATGGAGAACGACTTCAAGGTACGAGCAGCTGACCTCGAGCGACGGGTAACCGATCGCACGAAGGTCATACTCCTTGGTTACCCGGCGAATCCGACCGGCGCTGTCCTCGAGCTGGAGGATCTGAAGGCGATCGCTGCCCTGGCCAGCGAGCACGACCTCGTCGTCGTCGCGGACGAGATCTACGATCGCCTGACCTACGGCACGAAGCACGTACCGTTCGCTTCGCTGCCCGGGATGCGCACCCGGACGGTCACGCTTGGCGGGCTGTCCAAGGCCTACGCGATGACGGGCTGGCGGGTTGGTTGGATCGCCGCGCCACCTGAGCTCGTCGAAGGGATGATGAAGGTCCACCAATACGTCATGATGTCTGCGCCGACGCCGGCTCAGCACGCGGCGATCGAGGCGCTGAAGTACGGCGAAGAGGACGTGCGCCAGATGGTCGCGCAGTACAACCTGCGGCGCCGCATGATGGTCGACGGCTTCAACGACATGGGCCTGCTCTGCTTCGAGCCGAGGGGTGCCTTCTTCGCCTTTCCTTCGGTGCGCTCGACCGGGCTATCGGACGAGGACTTCGCCGAGCGGCTGCTGCTCGAGGAGCGTGTGGCCGTTGTCCCGGGCTCGGCGTTTGGCGACGGCGGTCGAGGGCACGTCCGTGCCTGTTACGCAGCTTCGACCGATGAGATCGACGAGGCGCTGCGCCGGATTAAAGCCTTCGTCGATCGCTGCTAAAGCCGGCCGGCGACCGGCCTATACTCGGCCAGATGGAGCAGAGGGGCGGCGACCTGGAGCTGGCGATCCAGGGCGTGGCCGTCGACCAGAAGGAGCAGGGCGTCCTGACTGTCGCCCTGAATACCACAAGGGGCCAGATCGACGCCCTCTACCACCCAGCCGAGGGCGAGGGCGGGGCGTTGGTCTGTGTGGGCGGCGCGCGCGGCGGCTACAACGGGCCGGCCAAGAGTCTGTACGAGCGACTCGGGCGCGCGTTGGACGCTCAGGGGGTTTCGACGCTGCGGGTGAACTACAGACAGCCGGGTGAGTTCGTCGAGTCGGTCCTGGATGTGCTCGGTGCGCTGTCGTTCCTCAAAGGTGTCGGAGCACAGCGGGTTGTGCTGGCGGGCCACAGTTTTGGCGGGGCCGTAGTCATCAAAGCCGGTGAGCTATCGCCGTTGGTCAGTGGTGTAATCTCGCTGAGCCCGCAGCTCTACGGGACGCGTGAGGTCGAGCGGCTTGGGCGGCCCTTACTACTTGTGCACGGCCTGCGTGACGACATCCTCAGCTCGGAATGCTCGAAGGACATCTACGAACGCGCCGCTGAGCCCAAGGAGGTTGTGCTGCTCGAGGAGTCGGACCATCTGCTTGAGCACGACGCCGACAAGATCTTCGAGCTCGTCAAGCACTGGGTCATCGCGAACACCCGCAACCTGGCGCACCTGAACTGACCCATCGACTAACTCGCCCTTTTGTGGGCTGATTCCTTGCTCCGAC
>DASTBR010000037.1:0-2969 GCA_035711945.1 Dehalococcoidia bacterium | reverse complement strand
CACCGCGGATCCAATCTCCCTGTTCAGCGCGTTGTGTTTCTCTGGCCTGTTCAGCGTCAGGCTCATTACCCCTTGCTCGTGCTCTACCAGTAACGCGTCCATCAGCCGGCCTCGACCGACGACTCCGGCACCCCTATCGACGGGTGCCTGAAGATGATTCGCCCCCGATTGATCGTCAGCCGCACATCGAGCTCTGGCGACAACGCCACAATGTCCGCGTCCATCCCAACTTCGATCCCGCCCTTGCGCCCGTCCACGCCGATCGCCCGTGCTGGATTAGCCGTCGCCATTCTGACGGCCGCAGGAAGGCCCGTAATCTCCGCCATTTGCGACAGGTGTCTGTTAAACGGCAACACGCTGCCTGCGATCGTACCGTCCGCCAGCGTTACGCCTTCCTCGCTTACCGTTACGCGCCACTGCCCTTCCCCGTACTCTCCAGGGTCGACGCCGCTCAGCGCTACGTTGTCTGTCACCAGCATGACCTTCTCCGTACCCTTCGCCGCCAGCAACACCTCCATTGCCCCGCGCGAGACGTGCTGGCCGTCGGCGATCAGCTCGGCGTCGACCACCGCCGAAGCAAGCACCGCGCCCAGCGCGCCTGGATCACGGTGATGCAGCCCTCGCATGGCGTTGAACGTGTGCGTGGCGATCGTCATACCGGCATCGATCCCGGCGCGCGCCTCCTCGAACGTAGCGTTCGTGTGCCCAATAGCAGGCCGGATGCCCAGAACGATGGCCTCTGCAACAACCTCCAGCGCCTTCGGCAATTCCGGCGCAATCGTCATCGTCTTGATCGTCCCGCCCGCCGCCTCCTGCATCACCCGCAGCTCTTCAACGCTGGGGCTGCGAAGCTGCTGAGGCATCCACGCGCCGCGTTTTTCGCTGCTTATGTAGGGCCCTTCCATATGGATGCCAAGCAGTTCGACGCCGTCATGCTCGCTGCCGACGACAGATGCTGTCGTCCGAATACTCTCGAGGACCTCTTCAAAGGTTCGCCGCCCGCCCAGGCTGGCCAGGCACGAGGTCGTGCCCGAGGCGGCCATGCGCCCGGCGATCGCTCTATCATCAGCGGCCGACTGTCCGAACCACGCCCCTCCGCTGCCGTGAACGTGCAGGTCGATCAATCCCGGGGCCAGCGTTGAATCGCCGAGATCGATCGTCGAGATGTCGTACGCCGACACCTCGGCTGGCCCCACCGAAGTGATTCGCCCTTCCTCGACCTCGACCCTGGCGTCCGTGAACTCGCGTGACCCCGTAAGTACACGGGCTGCCCTTAGGGCGTATCGCCTGCTCAAGACGACCCCGACAGCTGCTCGACGATCTGCAGTACCTCGGCTGGTGAATCGGCCACGAAGTCAGGCTCGATGCCGTCCCTTGGCTCCTCTTGCCGGTAACGCCGGTACTGGCACGCCCTCATCCCCTGGGCCTGTGGCCCGACCACGTCCTCTCGCAAGCGGTCTCCGACAAACAAAGTTGCATCGGCGGGTACTCCGAGAAGATCTAGGCAGTGGCGATAAATCCTCGGATCTGGCTTGCGAAATCCCATATCTCCGGAATACACCGGGACGTCGATGTGCGCGGCAGCCCCGCACCGGTTCAGTGCCAGCTGGTGAAAGTGGCCAGGAGAGAAGGTATTCGAAACGAGACCAACGGACAGGCCACGTGCACGTATCGCAGCCAGCATATCCACGGTCTCGCGATCGGCACCGACCTTCTCGTGCCTGTGTTCGGCCAGGTAGAACGACTGGCACACCGCGTGCGCCAGCTCGTCTCCCTCCATGCCGCTCCGCTCCAGTGCCTGCTCAACGTAGTGCTGAAAGTGAAGCTGGTCGTACGAGCTGCCCAGGAACGTATCCGCAAGGATGCGGCCCAGCGACGCGCGCAGTTTGTCGACAGACTCTCCAGCCTGCGCCGAATCTTCACCGCGCAGCGCGACGAACTCCTCGATCATCAGCTCCCGCACCCGCGGCCAGATCTCGGTCTCGTATTGCAGCGGCCAAAGCGTGTCGCCCAGGTCGAAGATCACAGCCTGCAACGTCACGTTGCGATCCCCGCCCGGGCGCTCCACCTCGATACCCACTCTCGAATTGGCCTCAGATCATCCAGTGTCGGCCACTGCCGGCCCGAAAGCGCCCGAGGCTCCATCTCTCGCAGCATCGCCATTCCCGCCCAGGCCATGAATGGCGCCACCTCATCGTCGTCGACGCGCCCGGCCTTCTTCTCGTAGGCGCCTCGCCAGGCGCCGTAAAGTAAGCGCCGAGCCACACGCAGGACCGGTCGCAGGGGTCCGGGAGGGATGGGGCCAACGCTCAGCAGGGCTGCCGTCATAGCAAAGTCAGCGCGTGGATCTCCGGCGGCGCTGTTCGTCCAGTCGATGATTCCCGACACCTTTCCGTCCTCGACCATGACATTCAGCGGATGAAAGTCGAGGTGGATCAACGCGTCAGTGCGCACCCCACGCTCAAGAAGCAGGTCATAAATCGGTCCGTCTCCGGAACGCCTCAACCAGTAACCCGGCGCCCCCTCGCGCAGGTCAGGCGGAGACTCCGTATGCTGCAAACGCGCCTGCAGCTGGCCAAGCAGACGCGCGTAACGCCACAGCCACCACGGTTTTCCAGAAACCGCCGCCAGCATCGGCTCTCCATCGCACCAATCGATCACCATGGCGAGGCTGCCGTCAACAGCGCCCGCGGCTCGCACACCCGGAACTGGTAGCCCGGCCCCGGCAGCTACCTTAATCGCGGCCAGTTCTCGCAGGAATCCGGCCTCGCCGACGACTGGAAACACACGCAACGCGTATCCTTTCCCGTCCTCTTCCAATCGCCAGATCGCAGCATCCTGGCCGCCGGATACCCGCACCGGGTCGCGCGCCAGCCTTACTCCTAACGCCTGAGCGATTCGCTCCGGGGCTGGCTGAGCGGTTCCCATCCCGAGCCGATCTTATGGCGACGACGACTTAGCCTGTGGCT
>DASTBR010000036.1:0-5806 GCA_035711945.1 Dehalococcoidia bacterium | reverse complement strand
TCAAGCGCGACCGCCAGGTATCGACGTTCTACGGCATACTCTTCGCCGCGCGGCGGCGGGATCGAGCGGCATTGGAGATGCTTATCGGCAGGCTCCGCGAGCGAGGGGTGCTAACTGGCGAAGACGCTTGACTTTCTGACGTCGGTAGGGTAGTTATAAGAGTAACTACTATGACTGATATGCAGACGGTTCCAGAACTCCAAGCGCTGGGCTTCACTGAGTACGAAGCCAGGGCCTATGTGGCCTTGCTCCAGGCCGGACCTCTCACGGGCTACCAGGTGGCCAAGGCGTCTGGCATCCCTCGACCAAACATTTATCCCTTGCTCGAACGTCTCGAGCAGAGGGGCGCACTCACCCGTGTCGAGACTGAAGGGCGGATCAGATACCGCGCCGTCCCCGCCGCCGATATGTTGCGCGATATCTCGAGGAACTTTTCCTCACAGCTGGACCGCGCCCAGGAAGCCCTGGCAGATTTGCGCCAGCCGACCGGCCCAGAATACGTCCGAAGCCTACAGGGCTACGATACGGTGCTTGCCGCCGCCGAAACCCTGATCACCGCTACCAAGCAGGAGCTCTTACTCGCGTTGGGCTCCCCCGAGTCCAACCGTCTGGCGTCAACGATCGACAAGGTTCACCGCCGCGGGGTACAGGTGAGCACCCTTTGCATAGAGGGCTGTGCCCGCGAGTGCGGAGATTGCCGCGGTCGCGTGTATCGCTATCCGATCGCTTCCGACTTCGAGACCCGCTGGCTGGTCATCGCCAGCGATCAGCGCGAGCTGCTCGTCGGCCAGGTCACCGGGGATGGCGGCGCGAGCGCGGCCATCACGCGGCTGGAAGGAATCGTCGCGGTAGGCGCTCAGTACGTAAGGAACACAGTCGCCCTCGCCGAGCTGGTGCGTAGCGTTGCAGACCGTCTGCCCGAAATTGCCGATGAGCCCGCCAGCGAGGCGTTCCGGTTGGCGTCGAGTGGCCCGGGAGGCGCCTGGCTCAAATCGCTCGCTGGCGGAGGGTCATCCTAGAGCGGACAAATGCGGAGACTCGCCGCAATTTTTTTGACTTGGAGGTAGTAGTTATATACATAACCACGCAGCCGACCACGAAAAACGAAAACGGACACCAGACTGAAAGGATCAAGAAAATGAAGACTCTATCGACAAAGTGGGTGTTGCTCGCAGTTGGGGCAGCACTCGCGGCAATCGTTGCTCTCGGCGCCTGCGGAGATGACGACGATGACGGCGTCAGCGACGAGGCTGTCCAGGCGGCGGTGACGCAGGGTGAGATGGACCACCAAATGATGGTTGATCAAACCGCGGTGGCCGACTTCCACGACGGCATGCGCAAGCTGTGGGAGGACCACGTCACGTGGACCAGGCTGGCGATCATAAGCATCGTTGATGACCTGCCGGATATGCAGACGACGGTCGACCGCCTCCTGCAGAACCAGGTAGACATCGGTGACGCGATCAAGCCGTTCTACGGCGACGAAGGAGGGACTCAGCTAACGGAGCTGCTGCGTGAGCACATCCTCATAGCTGCGGATATCCTCACCGCCGCTAAGTCGAACGACCAGGTGGCAGCGGGAGAGGCGAGTGATCGCTGGTACGCCAACGCCGACGAAATCGCCGTCTTCCTGGCGACCGCCAACCCCGAAGAGTGGCCGCAGGATGAGATGACGTCGATGATGCACGAGCACCTCGACCTCACCCTCGAGGAGGCGACGGCACGCCTAACTGGCGACTACGCCGCTGATGTGGCGGCCTACGACAAGATCCACAACCAGATCCTGGAGATGGCCGACATGCTGAGCGACGGCATCGTCGCTCAGTTCCCCGACCGCTTCTAGTTACGAAAGCAGGGTGCGCGCCGCCAGGCGCGCGCCCTGCAAGGACTCACAACCCTGCCCTAACCGCCGGCAACGGCCGGCACAATCGATACCTCGTCACCGTCCTTCAGCTCGCTATTAAGGCCCGAGAGGAAGCGCACGTCCTCCCCGTTGATGTAGATGTTGACGAACCGCCTGAGCTCTCCGCGCTCGTCGCAGAGCCGTTCCTTTAGCCCCGGATGCGCGTCGTTCATGCCATCTATCGCACTCGCCAGCGTGCCACCGTCCGTGTTCACGAGGTCCTGGCCGCCGGTCAGGTTCCGCAGCGGCGTAGGGATTCGTACCTTCACTGCCATTTAATCAACCCTCGACTACGTCTCCGGCAACGGGATCGACCCGCACGCCGACAGACGAAACCCACTCTAGTCCGCGCTCGATCTCGTCGCTCTCGCCGTCCAGCTCCAGGACAACCCACCCGAAGTGCTCCTCGACGTCGGCCATGCGGATATTCGTTACGACCTCGAAATTCTTACCGAGTTCATAAACGACGGGACGCTGAACCAGCTCTTCCTCGAAAGTAAGGCGCACGCGCTTCTTTGCCATGCCTCTCCAGCCTAGGCCAGTACAGCCTCGGCCGCCCTCGCACCGAGCGCGCCGTCGAACTCAGAAAGGCTCGGCTTGACGGTCACAGTGGGCGCCAGCGTCGGCGCCACTGCTTCGACAGTCTTCAGCCCGCCGCCAGTGATGTAGGCGACTGCCAGGTCGTCGCGCTTGATGGCGCCGGACTCGGCCAGCTTCTTCAGCCCGGCGATCACGACGCCTCCGGCTGTCTCGGCGAAAACGCCCTCGGTCCTCGCCAGGAGTTTGATCCCTTCGACGACCTCCTCATCTGTTGCCTTCGTCGCGCTGCCCCCCGTCTCCTCCAGGATCTTCAGCGCGTAGTAACCATCGGCCGGGTTGCCGATGGCCAGCGACTTGGCGATCGTCTTGGGCTTCACGGGTCTGAAGTTGAAAGTCTTCTCCTCCCATGCAGTTGTGATCGGTGAGCACCCTTCGGCCTGCGCTCCCGACATGACGGTCGAAGGCTTATCAATCAGCCCGACCTTGTGGAGCTCGTTGAAGCCCTTCCAGATCTTCGTGTAGAGCGAGCCGCTGGCCATCGGCGCGACGACGTGGTCAGGCGCTCGCCAGCCCAGCTGCTCGGCGACCTCGAAGGCCAGCGTGCGGCTGCCCTCGGAGTAGTAAGGCCTCAGGTTGATGTTGACGAAGCCCCAACGGCGGCTGTCGGCGACCTCCGTACAGAGCCGGTTGACCTCGTCGTAACTGCCATCAACCGCCACGAGGGTCGGTCCGTAGGCGGCCGAACCGACAATCTTGCCCGGCTCGAGATCGGAAGGGATGAAGACGACGGCGGCCAGCCCGGCGCTGGCGGCATGGGCCGCAACGCTGTTTGCCAGGTTGCCCGTCGAGGCGCAGGCTACAGTCTCGAATTCGAGCTCTCGCGCCCTCGTCAGAGCTACCGACACGACGCGGTCCTTGAACGACCAGGTCGGGTTGACGGTGTCGTTCTTGATGAAGAGGTTGGTCAGTCCAAGCTCACGGCCGAGATTGCGCGCTGGCAGCAAAGGCGTGAACCCGGCCCCGATGTCGACGCGGTCCTCAGCATCAACCGGCAGCAGGGCAGCGTAGCGCCAGATCGTGTTCGGACCGCGCTCGATCGTCTCGCGCGTCAGCGCGCCCTGTATGGCCTGGTAGTCGTAGGTGACCTCGACCGGACCGAAACAGAACTCGCAGCTATAACGGGCGTCGAGGGGATACTCCCTGCCGCACTCGCGACAGGTCAGCGCCTTGGCGTATGACATGGCTCCATCCTTTCGCCCGGAAACGAAAAAACCCCTTCAAAAGAAGAGGTATGGAGCGATGTCGCAGTCCATACCTCTTATCTTCTCCTTCCCGCCTACCGGGCTGGGAAAGAGCGGATTTAGCACCTACTCCCGCCGAAGCGAGAGGGTTGCCGGGCTTCACAGGGCCGGTTCCCTCCACCCGTCTTGATAAGAGGCTGCGCTATTCGGTTGTCCGGGTACTTCTGAGCGTATTAGGAATGAAGAAAGGTCGTCAATCGCGTGGTTGAGAACGCCGACCGGGATACGTAAGTGAATGAATGTCAGGGAAAGTCCGACCCTGGGGCCAGCTCGGCTGCGTCGATCAGCGAACGGTTATCCACTGGGCGTTCGCGGACGACCACGCCACGGTGAGGAAGCAGTTCGACCAGCCCTTCAGCTTCTAGGCGGCGGAATGCTTCGCGGACGGGCGTTGAGCTGACGCCCCAGCGCGCCGCCAGTTCGTCCTGGCGCAAGCGCGCACCGGCAGCGATCGTCCCATCCTCAATTCCGGCGTGGAGTCTGCGATAGACGGCCTCGGCCTTAGAGGTAGCGGGAAGCCGTTCGAGCAT
Source organism: Dehalococcoidia bacterium (assembly GCA_035711945.1). Classification (GTDB taxonomy): domain Bacteria; phylum Chloroflexota; class Dehalococcoidia; order WHTO01; family WHTO01; genus DASTBR01. The sequence continues at coordinate 1,532 of DASTBR010000036.1, read as the reverse complement.
GCCGCACACAAGTTTAGCTGGTTTGCGTGCGAGTTACATATTATGCATAATCGCTTACATAGAGACGGACAATCGCAGTCATCGAAAGGACGGCAAGTATGAAGGCTGGACTCGAGGGCGTTGTCGTAACCACCTCAGCCATCACCGAAGTGGACGGGGAAGCCGGACGGCTCTATTACCGCGGCTACCCGATCGAACACGTGGCCGAGGGGACGTTCGAAGAGACGTGGTACCTACTTCACCACGGAGAGAGACCCACGACCAGCCAGTTGACCGAGCTCACCAGCGCGCTCACTTCCAGCGGGCGAGTCCCCGCCTGGCTCGACGACCTGTTCTCCCGCCTTCCAAAGTCCGCCCACCCGCTAGCCGTCCTGCGCGAAGCGATCGCGATGGACAGCCTGCTCTCCTCTGACGTCGAAGCGATGGATCCCGAGACCAACTACCGGAAGTCGATCAGGCTGACCGCGCTCTTTCCAGTCGTTGTCGCCCGCTGGGACCGCTATCGCAAGGGACTTTCATCCATCGAGCCGCGCAGCGACCTGGGCCACGGGGCCAGCTTCCTCTGGATGCTCCACGGCGTCGAGCCCAGCGCCGACCAGGTTAGAGCGATGGACGTCGCCCTCGTCCTCCACGCCGATCACGAGTTCAACGCCTCGACCTTCGTCGCCCGCGCGGTCGCCGGCACCGAAGCCGACCTCCATTCCGCCGTCATCGCCGCTCTCGCGGCCCTCAAGGGACCGAAGCACGGCGGCGCCAACGAGGACGTCGTCCAGATGCTCGACGAGATCGGCTCGCCCGAGCGCGCCGAGGATTGGGTCAAGGCGCGCATCGCATGGCGCGAGACTCTGCCGCCCGAGGAGCGCCAGTCGATCCGCGCCCGCTTCCCCGGTTTCGGCCACCGGGTCTACAAGGTCGACGATCCCCGTGGCGACATCCTCCGTGAGATGGCACGGCGCCTGGCCGAGGAGAAGGACTTCTTCGCCGACTACGAGATGGCCGAGAAGGTCCGCGAGGTCGTGCAGCGCGAGAAGGGCCTGCCGGTCAACGTCGACTACTACTCGGCGTTGGTCTACCGCGCGCTCGACATCCAGGCCGACCTCTGCCTGTCGATCTTCGCCATCAGCCGCGTAGCCGGCTGGACGGCGCACATCATCGAGCAGCTGGGCAACAACCGCCTGATTCGCCCGCGCTCCGAGTACATCGGCCCGGAGCCGCGCCGCCTCGAACCCGTCGCCGTCTGATCGTCCTAATGTAGGGGCAGGTGTCGTGCAGGACTGGACCTCGTGTGTCCTGGCTAAGACACCTGCCCGCGTGGGAGATCAGATGCCATGTTCAACTCGATCGACACTTTCCTGAACTACTTTGACGGCGTTAACCGCCGCGCGATGCGCGACATCGCCGCCCTTCCGCCCGAGGCGGACGGCTGGCGTCCAGCACAGGGCGAGGGCGAGAACTCCTGGTCGATCAACCAGCTGGTCGGCCACATGGCCGGCTCACGCCTCTACTTCGCCAGCGCTTATCGCGGCGAGGGC
>DASTBR010000035.1:0-3864 GCA_035711945.1 Dehalococcoidia bacterium | reverse complement strand
ATGATCTCGCAGTTCGCCGGCCTGGTCTTCCTGGCGCCGACCTTGCTCATCAGCCTCGGCGCGGAGGCCGTCTTTGTAGTCTGCTCCGTCCTCTACACGCTATCGGCGCTGGCTGCCGTCGCCTTGCCAGACATCGAGCGTGGACGCGACTTCAGCGTCTCGATCGGGGAACTGAACCTGGTGGGGAGCGTCCGCGAAGAAATCTGGCGAGGCTGGTCACTGCTGCGCGCCGATCCGGTGATTGGCCTGGCCACGGCGCAGCTGACACTTAGCGCAACTCTAGTCTTGCTCTTCTCCATCCTTGTCCCCCGCTTTCTCCGCGACGTGCTGGAGCTTGACCCGGACAAGGCGGTGATTGTCTTCGCGCCGACCGGCATCGGGGCCATCATTGGCTTGCGCGCCTTGCCCTGGTTCACGGCCCGGCTACCGAAATTGCGGGTAACCCTGATTGGACTGGTGGGCATCGCGATCTCGGTCTTTCTAATGGCCCTGGTCGAGCCTTTCGGAAGCCTGCTCGCCCAGTGGCAGGACATCGACCCGTTCAAGGAGGACCCGGAAAGGCTGGCCGGGCTATCGGTCCTGGCGGCGATCAGCATGGCGATCGCGGCGCCCATCGGGCTGTCGTACGCGCTGATCAACTCGCCGGCGCAGACAATTCTTCAAGAGCGAACCCCACCGGAGCTGCGTGGCCAGGTGTTCGCCACGCAGCTCGCGTTTGCGAACGTCGTATCCGTCCTCCCGCTGTTGGCAATCGGAGGGATGACTGATCTGATCGGCGTCAGCATGATGCTGCTGGCCGTCGCGATCCTGATCGCCTTCTCTGCCATGGCGAGCGTCTGGGTGGAGCGCCGTTACATCTCGGAGGGGGTGCTCGAGGAGCCGCCGGTGGCCGGCGCCCGAGCCGTTTGACCACGGGGGTTGGGTTAAGCTAGATTTGCCGACACCCTGGATGGCCGGAGGTAGGGAAGCTTGATCGAGATGTCCATCGAGAGCATCCGCGTCAGCCTGATGAACTATCAGCGCGTGGTGATTCTCAAGGAGAAAGAATCCGATCGATACCTTCCGATCTGGATCGGACCGGCCGAGGCCGATGCCATCGCCGTGCGTCTCCAGGACGTCTCCGTTGCCCGGCCGCTGACGCACGATCTCCTGCGCTCGATCATCGACCAGCTTGGCGCAACGGTCGCTTACATCGTCGTCAACGACCTCACGAATGACACCGTCTTCGCGCGCGTCATCCTCGACGTCGACGGACGCAGCGTGGAGATCGACTCGCGGCCATCGGACGCGATCGCCCTCGCTGTGCGGGCGAGGGTGCCGATCTTCGCCGAGGAGAACGTGCTGGAGAAGGCCGGCGTCCTGCTCGACGAGAACGAGAAGCAGGCCGTCGAGCCCGAGGTCTCGCCTGAGGTGCGCGAGGAAGAGCTGAAGAAGATGTCCGCCTTCCGGGACTTCATCGAGAGCCTGGACCTGGACGACTTCGACAAGCGCAAGGGCAACTGAGCCCGCGGCACGGCCCAGCATTCAAAGGAGCTTGCAATGCCTAAGACGATCGCCTTTGTCCTCTTCGACGGCGCCGAGGAGCTTGACTTCGCCGGGCCCTACGAGGTCTTCGGCATAGTCGCCACAACACAACCCGACCAGTGCCGCGTCTTCACCGTCTCCGAGAATGGTGGACAGGTCCGCTGCGCCAACGGTCTGCGGGTCGTTGTCGACCACAGCTTCGCGGACGCGCCCGTAGCCGACATCATCATCATCCCGGGCGGCCAGGGCACGCGCACAGAGATGGACAACCCGGCGATGCTCGACTACCTGCGGAAGGCATCCGAGACTGCCGACTACACGACCTCGGTTTGCACCGGGGCGCTTGTGCTGGCGAACGCGGGACTGCTGGAGGGCAAGAAGGCGACGACCTGGTGGGGGATGCGTCAGCAGCTCGGGAATCTGGGCGAGATCGAGGTTGTCGAGGACACGCGGTTCGTCGACCAGTCACCGATCATCACCGCGGCCGGTGTGTCGGCCGGGATCGACATGGCGCTCTACCTGGCGGGGAAGCTCTGGGGGCCGGAGCGCGCACGGCTGATCCAGAAGTACATCGAGTACTTCCCTGATCCACCCTACGCCGACGTGCCGATCCCGGAGCCCGCGCAGGTCGGCTAGAGGTCATACCTACGCCGCACTGACGCTCGTGCCGTGCGTGGCATTCGGGATTACCCTGTGAGTCAGGCGTCGAGGCCACGGTTCCAGTGCTAAGAGGAGTGGGCGATGGACATCAGGTTCAACGAGCAGGAGCAGGCGTTTCGCAAGGAAGTCACGACCTTCCTCGACAAGGAGCTACCCAAGGATTGGAGCCCGGGGATGCCCTACGAGGAGGCGGGCGAGGAGAAGCGCGGCTTTCAGAAGGAGTTCGTCAAGAAGCTGGCCGAGCGGCGCTGGCTGGCGATGGCCTGGCCCGAAGAGTACGGCGGGCTCAATGCCTCGCACATGCAGCAGCTGATCTACAACGAGCTGATGTCCTACCACCAGGCGCCGGGCGCGTTCAGCATGGGCGTGGCCTGGGTCGGGCCTGCCCTGATGCTCTACGGGACCGAGGAGCAGAAAAAGCGCTTCCTGCCGGGGATCACTTCCGGCGAGGACACCTGGTGCACGCTGTACAGCGAGCCGATCGCCGGGTCGGACCTGGCGGCGCTGCAGACCAAGGCCGTGCGCGACGGCGATGACTGGCTGATCAACGGACAGAAGATCTGGACGTCGGGCGCACGGAACTCCAACTGGGGCTGGCTGGCGGCGCGCACCGACTTCGAAGCGCCAAAGCACAAGGGCATCTCGACATTTGTCGTGCCGATGGATGCCCAGGGTATTAGCATCCGGCCGCTGGTCAACATGGCCAACGAGGCCGGCTTCAACGAGGTCTTCTTCGAGGACGTACGCATCCCGAAGGACTTCCTGGTCGGCGAAGAGAACCGCGGCTGGTACCAGGTGGCGGTCGCACTCGACTTCGAGCGCTCGGGGATCCAGTCCTATACCGGTGCGCGGCGCGGGATGGAAAAGGTAGTTAGCTACCTGCAGAACGACGGCGACACACTGAAGCGCAACCCGAACCTGCGCTACGAGATCGCGGACCGCTGGGTCGAGATCGAGACGGGGACGATGATCGCCTATCGCATCCCCTGGATGCAGAGCCAGGGCATGATCCCGAACTACGAGGCGTCGATGTCGAAGCTGTTTGGCAGCGAGCTGAGCCAGCGCGTGGCGCTGACGACGATGCACGCCGTTGGCATCCACGGCCAGCTGGAGCCGGGGTCGAAGCACGCCGTAATGGGTGGGACGCCGCCGAAGGGCTACAACTCGGCGGTGTCGGCGACGATCGCCGCCGGGACGTCGGAGATCCAGCGCGGGATTATCGCCGGCCGCGGTCTCGGCCTCCCGCGCGGCTAACGAGTGTCCAAGGAAATGACTCATGGTTCGCCGATGTTCGGTTGGATGACGGTGCGCCGCATCAAGCCGGGCAAGATGGATGAGTTCAAGGAACGCTGGTACATCGGCCCCGAGGCGGCAACGACCGATCCCTTCTCAGGCATCCCGAGGGTCTACTTCATGCAGGACACTTCTGACCCGAACCGAATGATCGGCCTCGGCATCTTCGCCAACCGTGAGGCTTACGAGCACTGGACATCCAGCGAAGTTGAGGCCGACCGACGATTCGAACTGGAACAGTTTGTAGAAGCCGTGGAAGAAGAGAGCACCTTCTGGGTCACTGAGTACTGAACCAGCCCGCGCGTCACAAAGCATTCACCAAGGTCCATCAAAACCTCGACGCGCGGTCGTATGATGAAAGCCCCGGGCAGTCGCTCTTCAAGGAGG
>DASTBR010000034.1:0-4810 GCA_035711945.1 Dehalococcoidia bacterium | reverse complement strand
AAGCAAGTCACCTTGTCCGGCGCGGTTGTGGCGTCGTCCGGCGTAGTAGTTGATGTGCAAGCGTTCCAGTTCCTGGGGCCGTAGTCTGCGTCATACACCGCGCCTACGGCGTGTGCCCCTGTGACGCAGCCGGGCCAGGTGACGCCGTTCTTGCTGGCGTTATTCCCCGACGCAACCGCTGGAAGAACACCGTTCGCACGGAGTGTCGTGAAAGCGTTGAGTGTCGCCGAGCTCTGGGCATCGCATGAGCTCTGACTGCTGTATACCGCTCCGCCGAGGCTGAGGTTGACCGACTTGGTGTTGAATGCGGCGGCGTTTGCAATGACCCAGTTCAAGCCTTCAAGGATGTCAGTTGTCGACGCAGTGTTGCCGTTGAAGACGTCCAGTGAGAGCAGACTTGTCCCCGGCGCCACTGAGCCAGCGATGCCGGCGACGTTTGTGCCATGGCCCATCGCGTCATTGGAGCCATCCTCCGGAGCGAAGTCGGTCGCGAATGGCACGCGGCATGTCCCTGCGGGAACACCCGGTGACGTACATGAACCAAAGAAGGAGACGGTATAGCTGATGCCGGTGTCAATGATGGCGACCGAAGTCCCGGCGCCGGTAATCCCTGCTGTTGCCACCGCTGGTTGGTTGATGAACGGCATCGATTGGGCCACGGCCACTTCGACTTCGCGGACGGGCTCTAGGCCTTTGACCAGAGGGTGGCGAGTCAGCAAGTCGAGAACCCGCTGATCCGTGACAGTCAGCGAGAACGCCCCGAACTGGTCGTAGCGCTCTACCGAGGCGGCGTCAGTTGGTAGGCCAGCGACGACCTGGTCATTGCGGCCCTTGAACTCCTGCGCCGCGTCACGCTGCGCCTGGCCGTTGGCACGTCCGTTGCCGGTCCGGGCACGGAGGGCATTGAGCACGTCGTCGTTCTCGAGGGCAACGATGACCTCGACCACGCCGTCGGCGTCGAAGTCGGCCTGGATCTCGGGTGGGACGACGTTGGCGCCGTTGCCGTTGCTACTGCCGGCGGTGGCGCTGCTGCCGGCGGAACCGGCGATCACAACGAGTGCCAGCAGGCTGGCAATCAGGGCGGCGGGGGGTACGCCACGGGGCATTTCGGTCAGGCTCCTAACTCGCTCGATTATGACATCGGCAGAAGTTTGCGCCCATCCACAAAGTTATCCGCTCCCACGCCAAGCGCGAATCGCCTGCGAACGATCACCGTTTGAGCCTTAGAGCCCTAAAGCTTCGCAAGCATCCGGCCGATTAACAGGGTAGTCCCCTGGCAAGGGAAGGAATGAACTTGCTGAAGCGCTCGATCCTTGTTGTCACCATCCTGGCCACCCTCGCCACCGCCGTCGTAGGCACAGGCTTCCTCGGCGGAGGTACAGAGAAAGCGGAAGCGGCCTGCACCTGGAGATTCGTCAGTGGGCGATTCGTAAGGGTCTGCACTACGAGTCCAACGCCGACGCCAACACCCACGAATCCGACTCCAACTCCAACACCGACGCCTGCGCCTTCGGGTTCGACGGTCTGGACTTCGACAGAGCTGGCTCTGCTCCAGAAGCACAACACAACGCGTGCCGCGCAGGGTCTGCGCACGCTATCGCGGACCGAAAACCTCGGTAAAGCCGCGGATAGGCGCTGCCAGGAGATCATCAAGAGCTTCAGTCACACCGGTTGGACGTCGGCTTTGGCCGCCTACGGCGTCACCTACCGCATCGCCGGTGAGAACATCGCAGCCGGACAGACGAGCGTCGATAGCGTATTCAACGCCTGGATGAACTCCACGGGACACAGAGCCAACATCCTCCGCAGCTCCTTCTCGCAGGCAGGTGTTGGGCACTGCAAGAGTTCCACAGGCCGCAATTACTGGGTAGTGAACTTTATCGGCACCTAGGCCGGTAGGCTGGGCGCCTCGCGGCCTGACCGCGACCGCTCTTCAGCAATAATTCGGGCGACCTCTTCGACGCTGTCGGAAAGGTCGCCCGTTTTGTTGATGACCACGTGGTCGAACTCATCCGCGCGGGCCAGTTCGTCGTGCGCGTCTTGGGCGCGTCGCTCCGCCTCTTCATCGCTCATCGAGCCACGCCGTTTGCGGCGTTCGATAAGGGCTTCCATGGATTCCGGCTTGACGAAGATCGTTAGAGCCTGGGGGATCAATGAGCGAATAGTCGCCGCGCCTTGGACGTCGACCTGGAGCAGCGGATCGCGGCCATCCCTGAGGATCCGCTCGAGCTCGGCCTTCAAGACGCCTTTGTAGTCGCCGTGGACCTCGGCGTGCTCCACGAAGTCGCCTGTGGCGACTCTACGCTCGAACTCGTTCTTGGTCAGGAAGAAGTAGGCGACTCCGTCTTCCTCGTCGCTTCGTGGCGGCCGCGAAGTAGCGGTAACCACTCGTTCCAGCCGTGGATCGCTTTCAGCCAGCGCCCGCATCAATGAATCCTTACCCACGCCCGAGGGCCCCGAGATCGTGACCAGCAGGGGTGGGGCGTCGCCGGTCACGTCGCTGAGACGACGCCAGCGGAGATCGCTTCCAGGTTCTCCCAGAACCGCGGGTACGAGACGTCGACGCAGTCGGGGTCTTCGATCGTTGTTTCGCCTTCGGCGAGCAAGGCTGCGACCCCGATCAAGAAGGCCATGCGATGGTCGCCCTCTGCGCGGACCTTGGCGCCACGAAGTCGCGTCGGTCCGTCGATAACCCAGCCGTCCGTCGTTACCTCAATCTCGGCGCCCATCGCCCTGAGGATGCGCGCGGTGGCGGCCGCCCTATCAGTCTCCTTGACCATCAGCTCTGCAGCCCCCGACACAGTCGTCCTGCCCGAAGACTGGGTGGCCGCGATTGCGACGAGTGAGAGCTCGTCGAGCGCTGCTGGCACCTGTTCAGCGGTGACGTTGGTCGCGGCCAGCTGCGATGACGAAACGCGCAGGTCGGCCACCGGCTCTCCGGCCTGTGTGCGCTCCTCGAGGATCTCGATGTCGGCGCCCATCGAGCGGAGGATCGCGACGAGGCCGGTGCGCGTCGGGTTCAGACCGACCCCGGTCAGCAGCAGCTCAGCGTCAGGGTGACAGACGGCAGCGGTGATCCACGGCGCGGCGGAACTCATGTCGCCCGGGATGCGCATCGTCAACGGTCGCAGGGAACCACCAGTTACGGCTACAGTCGTGCCGCTGACGGTGAGTTGGGCGCCCATGGATGTCAGCATCCGTTCGGTGTGGTCGCGTGAGCGGTAGGGCTCGGTAACGCTGGTCTGACCGTCCGTCTGCAGGCCGGCCAACAGCACGGCCGACTTCACCTGTGCGCTGGCCACCGGCGACTGATAGGCGAGTGGACGAAGGTCGCCGCCCGAGATGGTGAGCGGGGCGGTTCCAGCCGACGTTGTCTCAACGCTGGCGCCCATTTGGCTCAGTGGGTCAGCGATGCGGCGCATTGGCCGTTCGCGCAACGACTCGTCGCCGGTCAGGACACTGCGAAACGGCCGTCCTGCGAGCACGCCGCTTAGCAGGCGCATCGTGGTGCCTGAGTTACCGCAGTCCAGAACGTCGTCAGGTTCGATCAGCCTGTCGACACCCTTGCCGTCAACCCGGAGCACGCCCGCATCGTCGAGCGATGTAGATACTCCGAGCGCTCGCAGGCAGGAGATCGTGCTCAAGCAGTCGGCGCCGGCAAGAAAGTTCTCGAACGATGACGGCCCCTCTGCCAGCGCGCCGAGGATTGCTGCTCGGTGGGAGATCGACTTGTCCGGCGGGACCTTGATCTCCCCGCGCAGCCGCGGGCTGCCGGCTATCGTCCTCGCCACTTAGCGCTTCCGCACCTGGGCGGCTTTCGCCTTGTCCTCGTAGAACTTCGTAATCTCACGTAGGCGGCGGCCCCAGCGGCCCATGAAGAGAGCCTCGGCCAGTTCTGAGTTTTCCGGTATGTCCCCGCGGCTCTGGAAGCTAGGCTCCCTGGGGCCGTGCTGTATGTACTCCTCGCGGTCGAGGTTGGCCTTGTGAAGCGCCTGGAAGACCGTTTCCTCGTCCGATTGGACGATCTCCTTCCAGTGATCGAGCTCTTCCTGCATGCGCTCTAGCCAGTGGACGATCCCGTCCTTGTTCGTCGCGATGATGTCGAGCTCCATCTCGGGATCCTGTGAAGTAAGGCGTGTCATGTCCTTGAAGCCCGGTCCCGCCATCCGCGACAGCTCGAGCCAGGCCTTGCTGCCGCGGGCCATCGTGAACAGCGCGTTGGACAGGATCATCGGCATGTGGCTGATGGCGGCCGCATAACGGTCGTGCTCCTCGGGGTCGACGAACCACGGTTTGGCGCCGAGCACGCCGATCAGGCTGAGAACTGCCTGCACTGCCCCGTCCGTGGCGTTGGGAAGCGGCACCACGCAGTAGGTCGCATCTTTGAAGAGGTTCGCGTCAGCCGCATCGATGCCGGCCTCTTCCTTCCCGGCCATCGGGTGACCGCCGACGAAGCTAACGCTCTCAGGAAGCTCGTCGGCAGCCCACTTCAGCACCTCCAGTTTGGAGCTGCCAGTGTCGGTGACGATGGCGTTCTCACCGAGGTGCGGCGCGATCTCCTGGAAGACGCGCCTGATGCGCATGACGGGCACCGCAACGATCACACAGGATGACTCACGGACCGCCGTGACGATGTTGCCGTCGGTATCGTCGACTGCGGCGCGCTTCTTCGCCTTGCTCATAGCACGGCCGTCGACGTCGTGGCCCACGACGCGAATGTTGGCGAGATTCGCGCCCTTCAGCGCCAGGCCGATCGATCCGCCGATCAGTCCGAGGCCGATGATGACGATCTTTTGACGCGGAGTTGCTT
>DASTBR010000033.1:0-5436 GCA_035711945.1 Dehalococcoidia bacterium | reverse complement strand
GTGCGACTCGTGAGTCAGCGATTCTGCTGAGCCGAGCACCCCCGGTACCAGGTGGGCGACGGTCTCGATGACGACCATCGCCGGCAGCTCGCCGCCGCCGAGGACGTAATCTCCGATGCTGATTTCGTCGTCGACCAGGTGCTCGCGAACGCGCTCGTCCACGCCTTCATAGCGGCCACAGATCAAGACCAACCTAGGCAACTGGGAGAGCTCGCGCGCGATCTGCTGGTTTAGAAGGCGGCCCTGCGGTGTGAGGAGGACAACGTGACCGGGCGGCTCAGCCATGGCCTGAACGGCTTCAACAGCTGCGAAGAGCGGCTCTGGCTTCATGACCATCCCGGCGCCGCCGCCGTAGGGATAGTCGTCGACGGTCCGGTGCTTGTCGGTCGCCCAGTCGCGGATGTCGTGGAGCTGGATATCGAGGATGCCGACATCGCGCGCCCGCTTGAGGATGCTCTCGTCGAGGGGACCGGCGAAGATTCCCGGGAAAAGGGTCAGTACGTCGATACGCACGGGTAGAGGGTAAGTGAGGTTCTACTCGAGGTAGATGGTGAAGCCCTTGTGGGAGTGGGTCAGGCCGGCCGACTCGTAGAAGCGATGGGCGTCGGCGCGCTGGAGGTTGCTCGTTAGCGAGAGCTTGTAGCAGCCATGCTCGCGCGCCAGCTTGACTGCGTGCTTGATAAGGGCGCGGCCGGCGCCGGCGCCGCGGACGGACTCGTCGACAACCATGTTCTCGAGGATGCAGTAGGGCTTCGCGCTGTGATTGATATTCGGCAGAAACGCCAGCGCGCAGGTGCCGGCGACGGCCCCATCGACCTCGGCAACCAGCACCGTCAGGTATCGCGACTCGAGGATCTCGCGCAGGGCTTCTTCATGAGCGGGCGTCAGCTCCTCGCCTGGGCGGTCAGGGCGGCTGCTCTTGTCGCGCAGCTGATCGAGCAAGGGAAGGATGGCTGGGAGGTCGGAGACCCTTGCCTCGCGAAGTGAAATCCCGCGGTTGACCACTAACCGCCGATTCGCGACATTTCGACCTTTTGCACCGGCAGCGTAAGGCTCGTTCGCACTTCGGAGTAGCGGTCGTCGCGGATCCCCCACACCGAAGACAATAGGTCGGCGATCTCCTGGTCGCTTTGCCCGCTACGCATCGGCCCGCGGAAGTCGGTCCCGACCGATGCAAAGAGGCAGGTATAGAGCTGACCCTCGGCCGAAAGTCGAGCTCGCGTGCAGTCGCGGCAGAATGGCTGCGTCACCGAAGTAATGACGCCGATTTCACCGCTGCCGTCGGCATAGCGCCAGCGCTCGGCGACCTCGCCCCGATAGTTAGCCTCGGCCGGTAGAAGCGGCATCTCGCGGTCGATCATCTCGACAATCTCGCGACCGGACACGACATCTTCCATGCGCCAGCCGTTCGTGGTCCCGACGTCCATGTACTCGATGAAGCGAACGATGTGGCCGCTGCCCTTGAAATAGCGCGCGAAGTCGACAACCGTGTGCTCGTTCACTCCACGCTGGACGACCATATTGATCTTTATCGGCCCCAGTCCAGCGGCTTCCGCCGCCTGGATCCCATCCAGCACGTCCTGAACCGGGAAGTCGACGTCGTTCATCCGCCTGAACACCTCGTCGTCGAGTGAGTCGAGACTCACGGTTACTCGATCGAGACCAGCGCGCTTAAGGTCCTGGGCCTGCTCGGCCAGGAGGGAGCCATTCGTGGTGAGGGTCAGGTCGCGCAGCCCCTCGATTGGCCGCAGCATCGCGACCAGGTCGTCGAGATGCCGCCGCAGCAGAGGTTCTCCCCCGGTTAACCGAATCTTCTCGACACCATGGGCAACGAAGATCCGCGCCAATCTCGCGATTTCCTCGAAGGTCAGGACTTCCTCGCGCCGCAGGAATTGGAAACCCCTGCCAAATACTTCCTTGGGCATGCAGTATGTGCAGCGAAAGTTGCAGCGATCAGTCACAGAAATCCGCAGGTCGTGCAGCGGCCTCCCAAACCGATCTCTCAAGCTGGTGGTCACTGTTCGATGGTAGCCAGCCGCTCATGCGACATGCCAGCGCCAGCATATCGGGGGGCCTAACGGTAGGAGCGCGCCCTGCCGCTTTACTAACAGACGTCGCGTTTTAGTCCGCGCGGCCGCAAGAGCTTATGTTCACCCGCCTCGCCATCGTGCTTGCGCTTGTCGCCGCCGTCTCAAGTCCACACACTGTCGTAGCCGGTGCTGACTTTGTCCACGGCCCGCTCGACGTTTCTGGCGGGAGCCAGGACGAGGATGCAGCAGGGTTGCCGTCGATTGAAACGGGCGACTCTGGCCATGCTGATTCCGACGCCGCTGATAGGACGACGCCGATTAACCCATTGGTTCCTTTGCTGGTGTTTTCGGCAGGCTTGTCGATTCTCATGGTCCACGCCGCAAGGGCCAGTGCCAGCCAGACCACCGACGACCGTGAGAAGACACGCCTATCGAGAGATGCCTGATAGTGCAGGCCGTTCGGCCGGTAAGGATAAACCTTGAACAGCGCTCTAGGCGCGTCTGCGACCCCTAGCCGGCGCTTCGGTGGGCGTCGGTGGAGTTAGCCCTTCCAGGGCTCCGCGCAGCACCTTTTGGTAGTTCTGCAATGCGTCGATCCAGCCCGTGAGGAAGATGTCGCCGGCTTTGGTAAGGCTGTACATGCGCCTGGCTGGCCCGCTCTCCGAGGTGTCCCAGAAGGATGAGACAAGACCGGCACCTTCAAGCTGCCTGAGCGTGCGGTACACAGTCCCGCTATCGAACTCGGGCAGGCCAGACTCCTTCAGCTTCTGCGACAGCTCGTAGCCATAGGCGTTCCAGTTCTTGAGGAAGGCCAGCAGGCTTGTCGAGAGCATCTCGCCGTGCAGGCGGGGGCTGGTGGCTGTGGCCTCTTTTGCTCGTCGTGCCATTTTCGTCTCGATATCAGCATATTGGGCTTGACAACGATTTGCAACTATGTGTATTCTGCACTTAGTTAGCAACGACGCAGAGACGTCGGACAAAGAGGAGACATCAGCAAATGGCAACAGCAAAGGCAGAACGCTTCAGCGACGCAGTCTTGGACTCCTACCAGGTCTTCGGCGACGTCGCCCAGAGCGCCAACGAGCGCAGCATCAAGCTCGCCCGTAAGCTCGCCAGCGATATCACCAAGAACCAGCAGGAAGCCATGGAGCTCGGCAAGATGCTGCTCGAGGCGCCGACCGATGTCGCGCCTTACTTCAGCTCGGCGATCGAGGCCCTGGCCCGCGCCCAGAACCGCGCGATCGACTTCGCCCAGGCCGTTTTCGACGAGAGCCTCAGCCTGAACAACGAGGCCATCGACAAGACCTACAAGGCCAACCGCGCCGTCGCCGAGACGGCGATCAGCGGCGTCCGCAACCTCGTTGAGGGCAACCCGGTTGTCGAGGCCATCGGCGACCAGGTCCGCGCCTACTCTCCCAAGAGCAACGGCCGCACCCGCAAGCCCGCCACCGCCACCAGCTAGAAACAGCTGAGGCGATACGAAGGCCGGCCCCTCCCGGGCCGGCCTTTCTCTTATGGCCGGTCAAACAGCAGCTTCAGCTCCTTGAGCCCACGGAACAAAGGATTATCCACCCGCACAGGCTTAACGGACTCGTCAATACGAATGTCCCTCATGTGTGCCAGCACCTCCTCCAGTGCCAGCCGCGCCTCGAGCCTCGCCAGCGGAGCTCCCAGGCAGTAGTGAATCCCCACGGCGAACGCAATGTGATTGTTCGGATCGCGTTCGACGTTGAAACGGTCCGGCTCTTCGAAGACCTCTTCGTCTCTGTTGGCCGACCCGTAGATCAGCATTACCTTGCTGTCGCCCGGGATCGTCACGCCGTCGATCTCAAAGTCCTGTGTCGTCGTCCGGAAGGAAGCCTGGATCGGCGAGTCATAGCGCAGGCACTCCTCGACAGCCGATGGGATGAGATCAGGCCGCTCACGCAGCTTCAATCCCTCGTCGCGATGTTCTAAGAGCGCCAGCGCTCCGTTGGTGATCAGGTTCGTCGTAGTCTCGTTGCCGGCCACAAGCAGCAGCAGGTTAAAGTTGAGAATCTCCGACTGCGTCAAACCGGCGCCTTCTTCCTGCTCAGTGACCAGTCGCGTTATCAGGTCGTCCTTTGGCTCGGCCCGCCGCTCCTCGATCTTCTCCAGGAAATACGCCTTGAATTCCTGCCACGTCCGCAGATACTGATTGATGTCGAAGTCGGGCGACCCACCGAGCACACCGATCGTGTCGTCCGACCAGCGTTTGAAGGCCGGACGCTGTGCCGGCTCCACCCCCAGCATCTCGGCGATCACGATCACCGGGAGTGGCTCGGCGACGTCTTGCACCAGGTCGAAGGAACCTCGATCCAGCGCCGCCTCCAGCAGGTGCCTGATGATTTGCCGGATCCGGTCTTCCATCTGCGCGATCATGCGCGGGGTGAAGGCTCGGTTGACCAACGAGCGCAGCCGCGTGTGGTCCGGCGGGTCCTTCGTGATCATCATCGGCACCGTCACGCGCTCCGGCCCGACCCCCTGCGCCGACGAAAACACAGTATGGTTGCGCAGAGCCGCTGAGATGTCGCGGTACCTGCTCAGCGCCCAGATGTCGCGGGCCTCGTTGTGGTAGACCGGCGCTTCTCGTCGTAGCCAGGCGTAGTAGGGATACGGGTCCTCTTTGACGTCCGCTGCGAAGGGGTCGTACTCCATCACCGTGACCATGCGCGCCTCCTCTACCCGCGGGAAGTGCTGATTATTGTCGGCCCGCCGCGCCTCCTGTCAACAGGCTCTTCCCCGGGGCTTGCTGAAGGTCGAGGATTAGGTTGCATCCTCTCCAACCGTCCCTCGTTGATCTGGCGAGGCCCGTCAAGGTTATACTGATGCGCCTGCCTTAACCGAAGGGAAACCCGATGCCCGACCTGAACCGAAGACTCACGACTCTCGACGCATCGTTTCTCTACGTCGAACGACCTACCCAGCCGATGCACATCGCAGGCTGCATGGTCTACGAAGGACATGTCTCCGCCCAGGACATCATCGACGTCCTCGAGCAGCGCATGCACTTGCTCCCCCGCTATCGCCAGAAGGTCGTCTTCTCGCCGTTCTCCCTCGCCCACCCAACCTGGGAAGACGACGGGGATTTCTCGGTCGCTAACCACATCGAAGAAATGCAGCTTCCGCCGGGCGCCAACGACGAGGTCATCTCCGAAGTCGGTGGCGAGATCCACGCCCGCATGCTCGACCGCGACCGCCCGCTCTGGAAGATAGTCGCGCTGCAAGGTGCTCCCGACGGCAACACCGTTACCGTCTCAATGGTCCACCACGCGATGGTCGACGGCGTTTCCGGCGTCGACCTGACGATGGTCATGCACGACATGACCCCGGACGCCGAGCCACCTGCCGCACCCGCCACTGAGTGGCAGCCGCAGCCCATCGCCGA
>DASTBR010000032.1:0-3154 GCA_035711945.1 Dehalococcoidia bacterium | reverse complement strand
ATTCCGTCACTGACGAGAGCGCGGGCGGAGCAAGGGACTTATCCATGGGACCGGAGGGCTACCTCGCGCTCGTCAACGGCCTGCGTGGGTTCCTGCTAGCGAGTCGAGGCGATGATGCCGACGAAGGCTGATCTCGCTCAGATCCGCATAAACACCCTAATCGAACATCTGCCGGGTCCAATGCGGAGCGACGTTCTGTCCGATCCGGACGTAGCCACGGCCGTCGGCGGCGTTCATCATCCGGTTAAGCTCTCATCAGACATTGTCATCTCCCGTGAGGAGTTGTTCCACACGCTTCGCGACCTGTTCGACGGCACGTCCGTGACCATCTCACGGGGCTCAAGGGTGATCGGATCGAAGCTGAGGTCTCGTCGGAGCCCGACGGGGTTGGCGCCATCACAGTCGGGCGCACACAGTGGCGGTTCGCCCCCACGCAGACCTTCTCGCGCGAAATTCTGAACCTCGCGTGGCCGCTTTCGAACGAGTGGCCGCCGCGTACACGCTCACCGCAGCCGAGGAAGAAGCTTGGCGAGCCCGGATAAGGAGCGCGCCGCTGGACGATGATAGCTTCAGCGCACTTATGGCGGCGATCGAGGCAACGCCAGAGACCTTCGTGGTGAAGCTGAACGACATTCTGGACAAACGGGGAATCTCGCCTTGGGACCTCTTACCGAACGAAGCCTCGTACTGGGATCGGTTGATTCCGAACCCCAAGATTTCCGCGACACTTGCCGAATACGTCGCAACCGAGCTTGGCGCGAGGGGGCGCGCTTGGCTCACCCGCGATCTGCAATCGGGGCTGCGGCGAATTGCGCCGCCCCTGGCCTCGTTCCGCATGAGCTTCTCGATCCATACGTAGGCGATCTCCCGGATGCATTGGCATCGATAGCCGAGTGCATCGAACACTTCGCGTTGGTTGGCAGCTTCGAAATATGCGCACGGCGCATCGGTGCCGATGGACGTTTTGGTCTCCGTAGGAACACGCCTTCTCGAACAAGCGTTCGCCCCGATGGAGAAGCTCGAAGGGCGGTGCGCCGTGTTCCGCGCCGCTTTCGTGATCGCGACAGCCAGGCTCGCCACGCACGAGGAGCTACGACGGCGGCCGGTATATTGGCGTCGGCTCGCGGCGGCAGCCCATGCCTCCCTCGTGGTGAGGACGTTGGGCATTGAAGGCGCAGATCATCGGAAGCTTCTGGAATGGGCGATCAAGGTGGCGGGCGGGGTTTCTTCCTCTCGTGCCGGCTTGATTGCGAAGTCGAGCCACGCTGGAGGCCGGAGTGGATCGCAAACCGCCATCTGATGGCCGATGCGGTTGGTCGCGTCCTGAACGCTTGGCGGGGCCTCGAGGAGGCGGCTAGGCCTCAGGAGTGGCGCCCCTTTATCGAGATCGGGGAGCGGTGGATTGAGGGAGACACGCAGCGGCTTGCCTGCGATGTTACCTCCGGTTTTTGGAGAGAGGGCTCCCCCGGGGCGACCTAGATCCACACTCCTTGCTCAGCCAGCTAACGGACATCAGTCAGGTGTTTGTCGCCGATCCGACCTTCGCGCACGCGCTTGGCTTGGCGCCGTTCGTGTTTACCTGGGGTGCTTCTGACGAGCTCGCGGAAGCGCTGCGGAGCGCCATTGAGACCGATAGAGGATCGCACTCGTCCAGCGCTCGAGAAGTCGCTCTGATCTACGGTGTTCATTTGGCCGTTGAGCGTAAGGATGCCGCCCTCGCAGACGCTGTGGCACAAGCGTCTCTTCAGACCGCGCTCTACTCACCTGACGAGGGCCAGGTTCGCAAGGCGGTGCTCCTCGTCATCGAGTGCACAGGGGCCTATCCGAAGTCTGTGGGAAATGGCGTGCTGACGGAGCGGCTGGAGCGCCTCGCGCTTTGGAGACGCAATCCTCTTCTGCCTCACGAACTTCGCTCGCTTTTACCAGAGCTCAAACGGGTCCGCGCGAGTCTACGCACGCGACTAGCCCGAGCTCTTGCTGCGCTGCAACTCGCTCCTTCCCCGAATTAGTAGCCGCAGTGCCGAGCCTTCCAGGCCGCTGCATCTCGCCGCCCATTATATCTGGCCCTGGACAACCTGGGCGTGGTGCCAGCGAAGGGGCTCGGGGCTCGGGTAGGACTGTTCGTCAACCGGCAGCCGCACTTGGCTGGCCGTGGCGGTCTTTGAACAGGTCGCGGGCCGACCCACCCGTCAGTGCCGGCGCTACCCGCACCCGTAGGTCCTCGCGCACCGTGATGGCCCCGTGGTCGAACAGGCGATGGTGCAGGGCGCAGAGCGCCAGACCGTTTTGGCACCTCGTCGGGTCCGCCGTGGGCGTGCCAGCGGATGCGTGCGGCATCGACCGCGATCAAAGCGTCAGGCGCTACGAAAAGCCGCAGACGCAGCACTCGGCAAAGTAGGCCTCGAGCACCGCGGGACGGAATGGCCATGTAACGACGGCGGTGGCGACCGGGGGTGCTCAGCTCGAAGCCGACCGCCTCGAGGATCTCCTCATGCAGCCCGGGCGCGAAATGACGCTCCAGCAAATGGAGCGCCACGACATCGATCAGCTCTGGCTCACCCGCGCGATCCCTTCGCGGATGTTGCCTCCGGCGTCGAACAAGCCGGCGCCGTCGGGCAGCCGCCAGAGGCCATCACTGACGAGACAGCTGTTAGGGGACGAGATCCTCGCGCTGGCGCTCCACGGCCCGTAGACACGCAGGAGGGGCTGCAAGGTGGCCTCGGTCGTGTTGTTGCTCGAACAGCGGTCAGGTCGCGCTGCCGGGCAGGCCGGGCGCAGCAGCTAGCCTTCACCAGGCACCTCGGTCGGCTCGCCGAGCGTCTCGCGCACCCAAAGCTTCTTGACAGCGACCAGAGCGACCACGGCCAGTGGCGGGGCGACCAGGAGCCCGAGCGGCCCGAACAGCAGGCCGAAGGCGACCACCGCGAACAGGGTGACGGCGGGGGGCAGCGACACCGCCTGCCGCTGCACCAGCGGGGTGATGACGTTGCTCTCGACCTGTTGGATCGCGACGTAGAGCATAAGCGTCCACAGCACGATCTGCCATCCTTCGGACAGTGCGATCAGGAGCGCTGGAACGGCGGCCACGATCGGCCCGATCAGCGGCACGAACTGCGCGAGCCCGGCGAGCAAAGCCAGCGCCAGTGCGGCCGGC
>DASTBR010000031.1:0-17916 GCA_035711945.1 Dehalococcoidia bacterium | reverse complement strand
TAGCCTCGGCAAGGACAACACGATGGAGGAGTGCCGGCGGCTGGTCGAGATACTTCCCGGCATCGTCGAGAAGCTGCGCCGCCTCCAGCCCACCTATCGCGAGCGCGCCACGGCGAACGCCTCTTCCTGATGGAGCTCGGCCTAAACGGCAGGGTCGCCATCATCACCGGTTCGAGCAGAGGGCTGGGCAAGGCGACAGCGCTCTCCCTGGCTGCGGAGGGCGTGTTTGTTTCTATCTGCGCCCGCGGCGAGCAGGCGTTGAACGCCGCCCGCGCCGAAATAGAAGCCGCCGGCGGCAAGGTCGCCGCAACCACAGCAGACGTCGCCACTGCCGAGGGCTGCAGCGTGGTCTTCGACGCAACGATGAACGCTTTCGGCAAAGTCGACATCCTCGTTAACAACGTCGGCGGCGCCGGGCGTGAGGACAGCGACGAAGTCTGGCTAGAAGCCTACGAACGCAACGTGCTGACGGCTGTCCGGATGTGCCGGCTGGTCCTCCCGGGCATGCGAGAAGCCGGTCGCGGCTCGATTGTCAACGTCGCTTCGGTCTGGGGCCGTGAGGCCGGCGGCAGTATCCAGTACAACCACATCAAGGCGGCGTTGATCTCCCACGCCAAGAACCTGGCGCTCGAGGTCGCCGGCGACGGCATCAGGGTCAACAGCGTCTGCCCGGGGTCAATTCGCTTCCCGGCCGGCAGCTGGGACAGACGGGTGACCGAGGATCCCGAGGGAATGGCACGATTCGTCGAACAGAACATACCGGCTGGACGCTTCGGCCGAGCCGAGGAGGTCGCCGACACGATCACTTTCCTCTGCTCGGATCGGGCCAGCTGGATCACCGGTGCGGCGATAAACATAGATGGCGGCCAGTCTCGGTCGAATATCTAGGTAGGCGGGCTTCCCGCCGGCAGGTATCCTGTCGAGCAGTTTTCTTTCCCAGCGAGGTAGACTTCTGGACCTCTTTGCAGCCATGGCAGCAGCCCTGGCCGGGGCAGCAGTGGGCTGGTTCCTGGCCTCGCGCCTCGACGATGCCTATTCGGCTGAGATCCTGTCCGAGCGCGAAAAGCTTCCCGCACGTGGCCCGGCTTTCGCCGCCTGTCTTGCCATCAGCTGGGCGCTTGCCGCGATTGTTGCCGGGGACTTGCGCGAGTTCGTCCTCCTTGCTTTGTTCATGCTGCCACTGGTCGCTGTTACGCTGACCGACCTCGAGGCTCGGGTGATACCCAATCGCATCATTTATCCATCTCTCGTCCTTGCGTTGTTGCTGTCATGGGCCTGGCCCGACCGAGGCGTAGCCGAATCCATCATCGGTGCGGTCGCGGGATTCGGGTTTATGCTCTTCCCGTTCCTCCTTAGCGGTGGGCGTGGCATCGCGGCCGGCGACGTGAAACTGGCCGGGTTCATGGGCGCAGCGGCGGGATGGCCTGCGATCATCCCCGGGTTGCTAATCGGTGTGCTCGCCGGGGGTGTGGCTGCGGTCGCCATCGGGCTCAGAGCACGGTCGCGTTCGGCCTCGTTCGCCTATGGTCCGTACCTCGCGCTCGGAGGCGCTATAGCCCTCCTCTTTGGCGAGGACATCGTCGATTGGTACTCCGGCTAGGCGTCGGTAACGAAGATCACGTAGGAGTCGCCGTACTCTACGAGCAAGACATCCCGTCCAGCCTCGAGGTAGGGCCAGACCAGGTCTGGCAGAGCAGCGGAGTAGCCCGAGGTACGCGTACCCTTGCCTGAGTACTTATAGACCTGTCCTCGGTACTCCTTGGCGAGGTCAATCTCGCCGGTTTCACCCGCGACCGGCAGCTCCAGCCCCTCGTCGATCTGCACCATGCCGATGATGTCGGCTTCGTAGAGACGGTAGGTGTTCGTTTCGCGCGCCGGCAGGGCGTAGTGCTCTTCTGGGGGCGTTGGATTTCGCGCCTCGCGGATGCGCTCGATGCGTTCCCTCAGCATCGGCTCGAAGCGCTCGCGTGCCTGAGTCACCTGCTTTTCGACAAAGTCCTTCAAGGGCATCGGACGCAATCATACGGTGGCCCGATCACAGGCTCAACCAATGCTGCCGTCGACGAAAAGCGCCGCCACGAGAGCGTAGTGAGTTGCAGCTCCGGCTATCACGAAGAGGTGAAATACCTCGTGGTAGCCGAATACGGCGGGGAATGGGTCGGGCCTTCGCAAGGCGTAGACCAACGCGCCGAGGGTGTAGAGCAGACCACCCACCAGCAAGAGTACGGTCGTCGAAAGGGTCACGCTGGTCGCCACGAATGGCGCCGCCGCCACAGCCAGCCAGCCAAGTCCGAGGTAGAGCAGCACGCCCAGCCAGCGCGGCGATTCTATCCAGGTCAGCTTCAGGAGCACCCCGCATATGGCCAGCGACCAGACCAACATGAGCAGGGTGATACCCGAAACGCCCTCAAGAACCAGCAGGCAAAACGGCGTGTAGGTGGCGGCGATGAGGACGAAGATCAGAGAGTGGTCCACCCGCCGCAGCACCGCTGCCGCGGTCGCACCCCACGACAAACTGTGATAAGTACCGCTGACCGCGAAGAGCAGTAGCAGGCCGGTTGAATAAATAGCAGCGCTGACATATTCAGCGCCCGAATCGGCCAGCGCATACAGCCAAAGCGCTCCCAACAAGGCGACCACAGCCGCGGACGCATGGGACAGGCCCCGAAGAGCAGGGCGCCGGGATAAAGTTGCCGCCACTGGTACGAGTTTAGGGTCCGTGTTGCGCAAGCCTCGCGCGCAGGCCCAGAAAGAGGGGAATGTCGGGATTCACGCCAGGTCCCTTTACTGGCTCGGGATCTGCCATCGCAACCTCGCGTAGGGTCTCGACGACGAAGCCGCTCTCGCCCAGTGCGGTGAAGTAGTCTTCGAGCGGCCTGTGAAATGAGATTACCGGGGGCCTGTTAGGTAGGGGCTTGAGCGGCACGGCCAGCCGTCCAAGGTAGCGATCAATTCTCCTGTAGCTGAGGCGGCGCCTGGCGTCCCAGCCCCACCCGCTCTGACGAGGCACTCGGAAGCAGGGGTGCGTCATGAAGATAACCAGCCGCCCACCGGGTTTGAGCGCCCACGCGGCGCCGGCGAGGGCGGGGCCGATGGGGTCGATGTTCTGGATGCTTAGCAGAAAAGCAACTGCGTCAAAGCTCGCGCCCGCAAGCCCATGAGCGCCGGACAGCTTCGTCGCGTCCGCTTTGACGAAGGACGCCGCGGCTCCATGCCTGCGCCGAGCCTGCTGGAGCATCCGCTCGCTGACATCGACACCCATGTATATCGCCTTGCTCTCGATCACAGCGGAGGCAAGCGCGCCCTGTCCGCAGCCGATGTCCAGCAAACGTTCGCCGGGGCGCAACTCAAGCAGCTCGAGGAGCGTCGGGATCGCCAGCTGGCGATGGTGGTCGCTCCCACGCTGACCAACCCAGCCGTCATACCACGTCGCCAGGTCATCCCAGCCTCGCCGCGGCCGCTTTGCTTGTTGCTCACGTTTCACGATTCGTTCTCAGCCCATAGCCCAGAGATTCGCAACTCTGAGGCCAGTTGAGCCTAGAGCGAACAGTCCGTCCACCGCGCGGCAGAAGGCTGCCATAGGATCCCTCAAGCGATGGAAGGCACGCCTACGGTCGTGATGCTGGCTGGACTGCCGGGCGCCGGCAAGACCACGCTGGCCATTGCCCTTGCCAAGCGCCTGGCCTGGGTGGCCATTGACAAAGACACGATCAAATCGGCGCTCCTCGAGAGCGGAGTGGAAGAACGTCTTGCTGGGCCCGCATCCTACGATCTAATGCATTCGCTGGCTGAGGACCTTGTTCTGCGCCAGGGCCGTTCCGTGATCCTCGATAGCCCCGGCGTCTATCCCAGGACTCTGCAGCGGACGAGAGAATTGGCCCTGGCCGCAGGCGGCGAGTTGAAGGTCATCCTGTTGCTCGCCGAGCGTGAGCTGCGCAACCAGAGAGCACTCGCCAGGGTCGCCACGTCGTCCCAGCCGCAGCTGCCGCATGAGCAGGACGAAGACGATGGCCGCAGCCGCTTCCTGCACCTGCCACCAAACCGCCTCGAGCTCGAGACCCATGCTGACATCGCCCAACTCGTCGACAAGGCATTTGCCTATCTCGGGAGAGGCGACGACGTTAGGCAGTAGATCAGGCCCGCGCTGCAGCCCGGGCGCGGCGTTTTGCCCGCGCAGGAACCAGCAGGATGTCGGCGAACGGCGACTCCTGGCGCGCTCGAATCTGCTGGTTCTTCATCAACTCCAGCACCGCGAGGAACTGCACGATGACCTCAACTCGTGAGCGGCAGCTCTCCATGAGCTGTCGGAAGCTCACCCGGCCATCAACCTTGAGCCGGTCGGTTATGACCTTGATCTTGTCGGCGACCGTGACCTTCTCTCGTTCAATCGTCTGCTCGGGGGGCGCCTCGGCCGCCTGTCGCGACAGCGCTTCCTGGAAAATCGTGGCCAGAGCCTCAAGTGTTACGTCCCCCAGCCCCATCGGCAGGGGTATCTGCTCGGTAGGCGCCTGGCCCTGACGGACGTAGGACCTGCGGCCGAGCTCCTCGATCTGCTCAAAGTAGGTCGCAACCTCACGAAGCTGGCGGTACTCCATCAACAGGCTCGTCAGGTCGTCCGCTGTCTCCTCTGGAGGCGATAGATCTTCCTGCTCTGGGCCCTTGGGCAGGAGTGCTCTCGACTTCAGAAAGAGCAACCGGGCTCCCACCGCGATGAAGTCGGCCAGCGCAGCAGCATTGACGTCGCCTTCTCGTAGGTGAGCAAGGTATTGATCGGTCACCTGGACAAGCGAAACCGACGTAATATCCAGGTCTTCGCGCTCGATCAGGTGGAGGAGCAGGTCGAGCGGGCCCTCGAAAACGGGCAGCTTCAACTCGAACACGGTCACCTCTGCGGAGCTAATAGACATGACCAGGTGCCGGCACACTCCTGAGCCTTCGGCACACGGGACGTGCTTCAGGCGATAACGCAGTCTCTCGGGTCTCGCAAATATAGCAAACGTATAAGCAGTCGCAACCCCGGCACGTCGAACGGACGGGCGCGAGTAACCCGTAAGCGGTTTGGTGCTGTACAATCCGCAAACTGAGTCTTAAGACGATTCTCAGGCCTCGCCCGTAAGGGCTTCGCTCTTTGGGCGACGGGGAGGCGACTCTGGCAGTCAACGGGCCGGACACGAAGCTCGACATCTCTGGACTTTCGATCCGCTTCGGCGGCATCGTCGCACTCGACAATGTCAGCTTCTCCGTGGGTCAAAAGGAGATCGTCGGCCTTATAGGACCCAACGGCGCCGGCAAGACAACGGTGTTCAACTGCGTCACCCGCGTCTATGAACCGTCCGCGGGAACGATTGCCCTCAGTGGCCGGAATCTCCTTGGCCTCTCACCCCACGACGTCATCAGGCACGGTGTCGCCCGCACCTTCCAAAACGTCGAGCTCTTCAAGACGATGACCGTCCTCGATAACTTGCTCGTCGGTCAGCACACTCTTCTTAATCCGGTAGAGTCCTTCTTCCGCGAGACGAAGGCTCGCCGCCGCGCGAAGGAGCTGCTCGAGCTCTTCAACCTGGAGCGGCTGGTTGGTATGCCAGCCGGAGGGCTGCCGTTCGCGGTCCAGAAGCGCGTCGAGATGGCCCGTGCACTGATCTCCGAGCCGGAGCTCCTCCTGCTTGACGAGCCAGCAAGCGGGCTGAATCACGAAGAGATCGGCAGCCTTGGTTCGCTCATCAAGAGCATCAGGGACGAGTTCGGGGTAACCATCCTGCTGGTCGAGCATCACATGTCAATGGTTATGAGCATTTCCGACCGGCTGGTTGTCCTCGATTTCGGTCGCAAGATCGCTGAAGGCACGCCCGACGTGGTCTCACGAGACCCGAGGGTGATCGAAGCCTATCTCGGTGAGGCGCCCTGATGCTTCGCATCCACGACCTCTGGGCATCCTACGGGCCCATCCTCGCGCTCCAGGGAGTCTCCCTCGAAGTCCCAGAAGGCTCCATCACGGCCATCCTCGGCGCAAACGGCGCCGGCAAGAGCACCACGCTGCGGACGATATCCGGGTTGCTCAAGCCATCCCGTGGCGTAATCGAATATGAAGGCCGCCGCATCGATCGCAGCAGCGCCGAGTCCATCGTCGAGATGGGAATCCTGCAGGTCCTCGAAGGACGACAGCTGTTCACCGAAATGACGGTGCTCGAAAACCTCAAACTTGGCGCTTACACCCGCAGCGACAGGGGCAGCATCTCCGCCGACATGGACCGGATGTTTGAGTTGTTTCCAATCCTCAAGGAGAGGATCTCGCAGCAGGCCGGACTCCTGAGTGGCGGCGAGCAGCAACAACTGGCCATAGCGCGAGCACTCATGGCCCGCCCCCGTCTCCTTCTCCTCGACGAGCCGTCCCTGGGTCTCGCGCCCCTGGTCACTCGCGCCATCTATGGCGTCGTTCAGCAAATCAACGCGGAGGGCGTAACGATTCTGCTCGTCGAACAAAACGTCAACCTCGCGCTCGATGTGGCCTCCTACGGCTACGTGATCGAGACCGGACGGATCGCAGTCGAGGACGAGGCCGGCAAGCTCCGTGAGAACGAAACAGTGCGCAAGTCCTACCTGGGGTACTGAATGAGCGTATTAGTCGATCGCATCAGCCAGAGAGCGCAGTTGTTCAAACCCACGGAAGTGATCAGCTGGCTGGCCCTTGCCTTCGGTCCGCTGCTGCTGCTCAGCGTCGCCGTCCTTGCCGAGGACGACTGGGACCTCTACTCCCAGCAGGTCGCTGCGGGCCTCGCCACGGGCAGCCTCTACGCCATCATCGCGCTGGCCCTCGTGCTCATCTACCGCTCGACCGACATCGTCAATTTTGGCCAGGGCGAAATGGCGATGATCTGCACCTTCTTCGCCTGGTCATTCCTGACGCGTATGGATCTCGTATTCGCTATCCCTCTGACGCTGTTTGTGGCCTTCATGATGGGGGCGATCATTGAGATTGTCGTAATTCGCCGGGTCGAGAACGCTCCTGTACTCAACGCCGTCATAGTCACGCTCGGCCTGTTCGTCATCTTCAACGGCATGGCCCGCTGGATTTACGGTCCAATCCCGAGACCGTTTCCGACACCGTTCGATGAGGGCAACGTGGACATCGGTTCCATCACAGTCGCCTGGCATAGCGTCGGGGTCTTCGCCACAGCGCTCTGCGTAAGCCTCCTGCTCTTCTTGTTCTTCCAGAAAACCAAGCTCGGGTTGGCGGTGAGAGCAACAGCTCAAAACCCGGTAGCCGCGCGGCTTGTCGGAGTGCGCGTCAACCGAATGTTGACGCTGGGCTGGGGTATGTCCTCTATGGTCGGCGCGCTGGCCGGGATGCTGGTCGCTCACATCCTGCAGCTCGACTTCAACTTCATGCTTACCGTCTTGATCTTCGCCTTCGCGGCGGCGGTGCTGGGAGGCCTTGACAGCCCTGCCGGCGCCATTCTTGGTGGCCTCTTGATTGGCGTGGTCGAGAACCTCGCCGGGGCGCTGGAGTTCTATGACATCGGCCAGATCAAGACAGTCGTAGCGTTCCTGGCGATCGTGACGGTGCTGGTAATCAGGCCGTCCGGCTTGCTGGGAAGGCACGGAGCGAGAAGGGTCTGATGCTTCGACAGCCTGACGAGAGCTGGGGCGAGTGGGCTCGACGGCTGCACCGCAACGACACGGTACGGGCGATCGTGACCATCGTTGGGCTGGCAATATTCATCTACATCCTGCCCCAGTGGTCGCTGTTCTCGCCGATTTTCCGTATCACACAGCTAACCAACCTCGCCGGCCTGGCAATCATCGCCATAGGGCTGAACCTGCTGACTGGTTACAACGGCCAGATTTCTTTGGGACACAGCGGGATCGCGCTGGCCGGCGCGTATGCGATGGGCATCGCCATCACAATTGGCATAGCCGGCGTGGAACTGCACCCAATCCTTGCCGTCCTCTTTGCGGGAGCCGTGGGAGCTGCGATCGGCATCCTGATCGGCATCCCGGCCCTGCGCCTGACCGGACCCTACCTGGCGATCGCGACGCTGGCCCTGGCAATCGCGATGCCAATCATCCTCAAGTGGAATCAGATCTCCGACGTTACCGGCGGCGCAACGGGCATCCAGCTGGGCATCAACTCACTGCCGCCCGAGTTCCTTGAGGACTTTGTGGGTGGCACCCCCGAGGAGCAGGCCGCGCGCTGGCGGTATTACGTTGTCGCCTTCCCGGCCCTGATCATGGGCATCATCGCCTGGAACCTGACTCGCACACGCATCGGCCGCGCTTGGGTGGCCATTCGAGACTCAGAGGTCGGGGCGCAGCAGATGGGCATCAATGTGGGGTTCTACAAGACGCTGGCCTTCTCGATCAGCTCAGCCTACGCGGCGATCGGCGGAGCCTTGATCACCTACTCAAACCTCAGCTTCATAAGCCCTGAGTCGTTTACGCTGCTCGACTCCATCGCGTACCTGACAGCGATTGTCGTGGGCGGCCTGGCGACGGTGCCCGGCGCCGCCCTCGGCGCGGCGTTCATCACGTTCCAGGAAGAGATCATCGACTGGACGCTGGCCGATGAGTGGACCTTCGCCATCGGCAGCCACATGCTCTTCGCCATACCATCGCCGCTCTCGTACATCTTTGGGCTCATCCAAAACGAGTGGCGTTGGGAACCCTGGCCTAACCCGGAACCGGCCGGGAACATCCAGGACCTGCGCCTGCCTATTTATGGATTGATCCTGATCCTTGTAATGACATTCATGCCCTACGGTTTCTGGGGCTTCTTCAAGCGCATAGCAGGTTGGCGTCCGTGGAAGGAATACGGACGTTATCGTGAGTCCGGAAGTGCCGGCGCCTACTTCGACCAGCGTCTGCGGCAGCCTGTGCTTGACCGGTTGGGCAGGAATCGTGGAACTTGGAGTGCACAGACCCCGGTTTCTCCGGACCCTCCCCTACGACCCGAAGAAGAACCTTAACCATCAATCTCGCGCGGCAAGAAGGGGGTGACGCTGGCTAGAAGAGTTGTCAGAATCCGGTCTTGAGGCAGTCCGGAAAGTAGTGATAACAGGAGGTTTTGCATGCACTTGAACAGATGGCTGTTCTTCCTCTTCTCCGTCGCGACGATCTCCGCTCTCGTCTTCGCAGCCTGCGGCGACGATGACGATGATGATGACGCCGACGTGGCAACCGAGGAGGAAGCGACAGAGGAAGAGGGCGAGGCGACCGAGGAAGAAGCCGAGGAACCGTCGGAGCCCTCACCTGGAGTAACCGACACCGAGATCGTGATCGGCGCGCACTACGCGCTCTCCGGACCAGTCGCCGTTTACGCACCTATCCAGGACGCGATCAAGGCTTACTTCGAGAGCGTCGGACCGGTCAACGGCCGCACGATCCGATATGAGGTCCGCGACGACGCCTACACACCGTCGCAGACGGTTGAAGTAACGCGACAGCTGATCGAGCAGGACCAGATCTTCGCGATGCTCAACGGCCTCGGAACGCCTACTCACTCACAAGTGTTCGAGACCCTTGCTGAGCAGGGCGTCCCTGACCTACTGATTGCGTCGGGCTGCTCTTGCTGGACCAACCCGATCGTCGAGACGGCTTTCGCTGCCAACGGCAACTACGTCACCGAAGGTCGGGCTCTTGGCGAGATCGTTCTCGAGGGCGGCTTCACGACTGCGGCCGTCATCTACCAGAACGACGAGTTCGGACAGGGTGGCTTCGACGGCTTCGCCGAGGTGACCGAGGGCGAAGTCGAGATCACCAGCGAGCAGACCTACGAGGCCAACGCCCGCGATCTGACCTCGCAGACGATCAACGCGATCGCCGACGACCCCGAGGTGCTCTTCATCTTCGCCACGCCGGTCGAGACCGGGTCGGCAATCAATGCCGCCCGCTCCAATGGCTACGAAGGACAGATCGTCATCTCGACCGTGGCCGCAACGGACTTCCTCGGCGCCTTGACTGGTACGCCGGAGAACCTGACCGGCACGGTGACGCTGGCAGGCTTGAAGCTGCTCAGCCAGAGCGATGACGCCGACATCCAGGCTCACATTGAGCTGATGGAGGGAGCGGGGATCGAGCCCAGCAACTTCACGGTCTACGGACAGGCCGTCGCCGAGATCTTCATCGAGGCCCTGACGAACGCGGAGGAGCCTCTCACCCGCGAGAGCATGGTCGCTGCCATGGAGGCCATCCAGGGCTTCCAGTGCAGCGTCTGCCTGGGCGAGATCAACTTCGGTCCCGACGACCATCGCGCGCTCGAGACCTTCATCGAGATCACATTCGACGGCGCACAGTTCGTCGCGGTCGAGGGCGCTGAGCCAATCGCCGACGAAGGCAACTAGCGCTATCGCCTAACTCGGAACTGAAAAGGGGCCGCCACGTGCGGCCCCTTTTCCTTTGGCCAGGCCCGCTCTATACGTGGACAGAGTCGATCAACAGGAGGACTTCCGATGGCCGGACAGATGGTTAAGTTCCCCAGCAACGGTGGCGAGGGCCAAGGCTATCTCGCAGTTCCCACTTCGGGCACAGGACCGGGCGTTGTAGTGATACAGGAGTGGTGGGGGCTTAACAAGAACATCAAGAACGTCGCCGACAGGCTGTCCGCAGAGGGTTACGTTGCCCTGGCGCCCGACCTGTACCACGGGGAGGAAGCCAAAGAGCCGGGCACGGCCCAGAAGCTGATGATGGCGATGAAGATGGACCAGGCTGCTAAGGATATGTCCGGCGCGGTCGACTATCTGCAGCAGCACCAGGGGGTCGCGCCGAAGAAGGTCGGAAGCGTCGGCTTCTGCCTGGGCGGTGGGCTGTCCCTCTTCCTGGCCACCCTGAAGCCTGTGGACGCCGCGGTCAGCTATTACGGCGTGTTGCCGGGCGCCCAGCCGGACTTCAGCAAACTCCAGGGCGCCGTACTCGGCCACTACGCCGAGAACGATGATTTCGCTTCGCCGGAGTCAGCCCGAGCCCTCGAGAAACAGCTAAAGGACATGGGCAAGGACGTGGAGATGCACATTTACCCGGGCACGACGCACGCCTTCTCGCACGAGCTCTTTGATAGTGATCTGACGCCTGAGGAAACAGGCATGCCCGTCCGCTACAGCGAAGACGCCGCTCAGACGGCCTGGGAGCGAACCCTGGCCTTCTTCAAGAAGCACCTAAGCTAGGTCGAGCGCGATAGCCAGCGCCCGGTTCAACTCAGGCATGCGGGAAGCGGTCACCTCACCCACATAGTCCGTCAAACGACTCCGGGGGATACTTGATAGCCCGTCGCAGTGTATCGCGCTGTCATGCTTGAGTCCCTCAGCCGGGCCAACCGGCACCTGGGTACTCAGTCCTTCGCGCTTAGTAAGGACGGGTGCGCACACGAGCTCGCGATGGGAGCTTGCTATGAGGCGATCGCGACTGACGATAACAAACACCCTGCTCCGTTTCGGGTCGCCAGAGGGGTGCCGAACTCGATAGAACTCGCCCCTTCTCATTCTTGGAAGGGGTCCGCCTGGTACTCGAGTACATCTTCCATCTCGGCGTTCAGCTCAGCCGCGTGGCGGTTGATGATTGCGATGTCGCGGCTGTCGCGCTCCTCGCGATCCAGGCGAATCAGCCAGTCCCGGAGTGCCGTCTCAATGGCGGCTGACCTCGAGGACTGCTCGGGTAAGCGCCGCTTCAACTCGGCCAGAACAGAGCGCTCAATAGTAATGGAGGCCTTTTCCTTCATGTCGGTAGGATAGTAGTAGGATGTTCATCCTACAAGAGTGCTACGCGCCGCGAGAGATCTGTCTCCGCTACGATTGGCGGAGCATCTGCGATGGCAGTCTCTGAGCCTCCACCTCCCGTCGAACAACCCCAAGAACAGAGCAAGTTCCGCGCGTTGCTGGAGCGCTATGCCGGCTGGATCTGGCCGGTCATCATCGTCACGCTTGTCGTCCTCTGGCTGAACGGGATCCGTCCTGTCCAGACAGTTTTCGACTGGTACGAGGACCTCACAGCCCTCACGTTGCGCTTCGCCGAGTGGCTGCTCGAGGAATATGGCTACCTGGCCGTCTTCCTCGTACCGCTGCTGGAGAACAGCTTCTTCCTCGGCCTGATTGTCCCGGGGTCTGTAATGCTCGTCTTCGCCGGGATAGGCGCGCAGCAGGGCCTGATCGAGTGGTACCTGGCGCTGCCGCTGGCGATTGCCGGCGCAATCATCGGCGACACCCTAAGCTACTTCGCCGGTCGCTACGGATGGGTCCGCGTCTTTGGCACGGAACGCGTGGAGCGATGGAAGGAGCGCTGGCAGGAGACATTCCTGACACACGCGCGCTGGGTGATAGTCACCTACCACTTCCTTGGCTACACGCGCCTCATCGGTCCGACTGCGGCAGGACTTCTCCATCTTCCATACAGGCGCTGGGCCCCTCTGGACTATGCAGGTGTCACCCTCTGGATAATCGCCTTCGGTGGGCTCGGTTACGTGCTGGGACTGCTTGGACTGTCTCTGGAAGACAGTGAGGAGAACGTCCGCATCTTCGAGGCGATAATCCTCTTCTTCGTCATCGCCTGGTTTGCCCGCTCGCTCTTCACGTCGCGAGAAGAGGAGGCGTAGAGGCGTCAGTTTCTGACGCCAGCATCTGCCACCTTACGCAAATAAGGACAAGCGTTCCATTATTTGGTATGTTTGTTCTACTAGCGACAGGGAGGCAGACCTTTGGCCCTCGCCGACAGCCTCGAAACCCTGCGTTCGGATCCCTCGTTGCCGGGCGAATTTACGACCTGGCACTTCGATCCTCCCCGCGCCGCGGATTACGTCCCTTTTCCCGTCGCGGTTTCCCAGGCACTTGTCGATGCGCTCTCAGGTCAGGGGATCGCCCAGCTCTATAACCACCAGGCGACGGCGACCGAGGCTGTGATCTCGGGGAAAGACGTTTGCGTGGTGACGCCCACCGCCTCCGGAAAGACCCTGTGCTACAACCTGCCGATAGTCCAGGCCATCCTCGAGCAACCGGAGACCAGAGCGCTCTACATCTTCCCCACGAAGGCGCTCGCCCAGGATCAGCTGGACGAGCTACACGGACTGATCACGGCCGCCGGCGCCGACATCAAGACCTTCACCTACGACGGCGACACGCCGGCCGACGCCCGTCGATCGGTGCGCTCAGCAGGACACGTCGTCATCACGAATCCGGACATGCTGCACACCGCCATCCTTCCTCACCACACGAAGTGGGTGAAGCTCTTTGAGAATCTGCGCTACGTGGTTATCGACGAGCTCCACCAATACCGCGGAGTCTTCGGAAGTCACGTCTCGAACGTTATCCATCGGCTGCGGCGGATCTGCCGCTTCTATGGATCCGATCCGGTTTTCATTTGCTGCTCGGCAACGATCGCCAATCCGGCTGAGCTCGCCAGCCGCGTGATTGGCAAGGAAGTAACTCTCGTCGACAACAACGGGGCGCCTAGCGGCGGCAAGGTCACGGCGCTCTTCAATCCCTCCGTCGTAAACCGAGAGCTGGGAATCCGCCGCAGCGCCCTGATGGCGGCTCGCGAGATCGCCGACCGGCTGATCAGCGGCGGTAGCCAGACGATCGTGTTCGCGCCCAGTCGCGTTTCCGTCGAGCTGTTGCTGACCTATCTGCGGCAAGGAGTGAAGAAGCCTCTGGGTGGACCAGAACCGGTCGAAGGTTATCGCAGTGGGTACTTACCCAACGAGCGCCGCGACGTCGAGCGCCGCTTACGCAGCGGCGAGCTGCGCGCGGTTGTCGCGACAAACGCCCTGGAGCTCGGGATTGACATTGGCGGCCTGGAGGCCGCCGTGGTCGCAGGCTATCCGGGCACCGTCGCGTCTACGCGCCAGCAGTTCGGCCGTGCGGGTCGCCGTAACGATCTGGCCTTCTCGGTACTCGTCGCAGGCTCTCGCGCTATCGACCAGTACGTCGTAAACCATCCCGAATATCTGCTGGAGGAGCCTCCTGAAGCAGGCCTCATCGACCCTGACAATCTTCAGATCCTCGCCTCGCACGTAAAGTGCGCCGCCTTCGAGCTGCCCTTTTCCGAGGACGAAGACTTCGGCTCTTTCGGCCAGGAGATTCTGCATGTGCTGGCTGAGGCGGGAGTCCTCAACCTGTCCGGGGGCCGCTACTACTGGATGGCCGAGTCGTATCCGGCCGAGCAGGTCAGCCTCCGCACGGCACAGATCGACAACTTCGTAATCATCGAATCCGGCGTCAAGCCTCGCGTAATCGGTGAAGTAGATCGTCCGGCGGCGCCGGTGCTCATCCACGACGAGGCGATCTACATGCACGGTGGCCAGCAATACCACGTTGATCGTCTCGATTGGGAAGAGAAGAAAGCCTACGTCAGCCGGGTCAACGTCGACTATTACACGGACGCCAACCTGGCTGTCGACCTCAAGGTGCTCGACTCGTTCGCCGAGGAATCCGAACCAAGGGCGCTGCACGCCCACGGTGAGGTAGCGGTCACGTATCTCGCCACGATCTTCAAGAAGATCAAGCTCGAGACCCAGGAGAACATCGGCTGGGGCAAGATCCATCTGCCCCAGGAAGACTTCCACACTGCGTCATACTGGCTGGCATTCAGCCCTGAAGCTTCGACAGGTTTCGACCAGGAAGCCCTGCAGGAGGGCCTCTGGGGAATCGCCCACCTCCTTTGCAACATCGCGCCGATCTTCCTGATGTGTGACGCCCGCGACCTCCATGGCGTCGCGCAGGTCAAGTCTCCGTTCACGGATCGCCCAACCGTCTTCGTCTATGAGACGGTCGCCAGTGGCGTCGGTTTTTCGTCCCATCTCTTCGCCATACGCCAGGAACTTCTTCATTCGGCGCGAACAGCGGTCGCGCGCTGTCAGTGCTCGGCGGGATGTCCGGCCTGCGTCGGGCCTGACTATGAGGGACGTGTGGTCAGCAAGCGAGTTGCGAGAGAGCTGCTCGAGCGCCTGCAGTGACGATCCTGCGGCGGCCCAGGGACGACTTTGCCCGACAGCTCCGCGCCGCTGCAGGGGTATCCGAATCCAGCATCCGACCGCCGCAGGTGGCCGACGTCTGCGCGGACTTTCTCGTCGGTGGGGTTTGGGAGGACACGCCGCACGGCCCGGCGCTCTATCTCGAACGGAAGTATGACCTGGCGGATGGTCACGGCTCTTTCGCCCTATCTGAGTTGCTCGAAGTGGATCGAGAAGCTCTGTCGCAGCTGGGCTGCGCGACCTCGCCGCAGCAGCTGCTGTTCCTAGACGTTGAGACCACGGGACTCAACGGCGGGACCGGGACGCTCGCCTTCCTCGTGGGCGCTGCTCGACTCCTCGAAGACCGGGTGGTGCTCAGGCAGTATTTCCTGGCCCGGCCGCACCTCGAGCCGGCCATGCTCGCCGGCCTGACCAACTTCGCGTCGGGCACCACGCAGGTTGTCACCTACAACGGCAGCAGCTTTGATATCCCTCTGCTCGAAAGCCGCTATACGCTGGCGCGGCAGACAGGCCCAGTCGTGGAGCGTCCCCAGCTGGATCTGCTGCATCCCACGCGTCGCTTTTACAGCCGCTCCCTGGAATCGTGCCGGCTCAAGGATCTCGAGCAAGAGATCCTGGGCCTTGAGCGCGGCAGCGATATCCCCGGTTGGGCGGTGCCACAGGTCTACTTCAGTTTCGTTCGCGAAGGGGTAGTCGGTTTGATGCCTGCCGTTATGCGGCACAACGCGCTGGACGTGCTGTCCCTCATAACGCTGCTGCGCAAGCTGGGAGGCCTGGTTGCCGGCGAGCCATACGCTCTACCTTCGGAGGCCATCGAGCTGGCCAGGTTGGCCTACTTGAGGGGTGACGTAGACGAGAGCCTGGCACTTCACCAGGCTGCTCTTGAGCTGTCTACCGGGCCGCGTCTGCGGGCCTTCGCGCTTGCGAGGCACCTTCGAGTCTTGAAGCGGTCAGAACGATGGCCAGAGGTTCGAGACCTGTGCCTGGAAGAGATCCGTCGCGGACTTGCCACACACGATGTCTACATCGAGGCGGCCAAGGCGTGCGAGCATCACACAGGCGACCTCAAGCTCGCAATGCGCCTTGTGGAACGCGCTATCTTGCGGACCCAAATGCGAACTCACCACGGCGAAATGCTCGCTCAGCTGGAACAGCGCCAGGCTCGCTTGCGTCGGAAGCTGGCCCGTCGCAAGCACAAAGAAGAGGCCGCCTCACGGCGGCCCCTTGTCGTTTCGGAAATAACTCGGTTGCCCCTCCCCGCGCAGTCGCTCGCTTAGCGAGTTTCTGCTGACAACCGGGTTTTTCCGAACCCGTGGGAACAAGTTACTGATTCGACCCTTGCGGAAGTAGCAAGAGGCGACCTGAGGCATTACAAAAACGTAAACATCTTCTCAATCGCGTCCCTCTTATTATCCGTCCATGCCCGATCGCTACCCGATCCCCGGCCTGAACGGCACGCTGATCGTCGAGAGCTTTCTCAGCTCTGTGCTGCGGGACAATCCTCTTGGCGACCCGCCTCTGCGCCACCCGCTCGTCTACTTGCCGGCCGGCTATGACGACAGCGAGGACCGCTATCCCGTGGTTTTCTGCCTCGCGGGGTTCACTGGCACCAGCTGGTCTTTCGCGAATTGGGATGCCTTCGTTCCTTCCCTGCCGCAGCGCTTTGAGCGCCTGATGGAGGAGGGTCGATGTGGTCCGGCCATTCTCGTCATGGTCGACGGAATGACAAGCCTGGGCGGCAACCAGTACATAAACTCGTCTGCCGTCGGCGCCTGGGCGGACCACATCCTTCAAGAGCTCGTGCCCTACGTCGACTCGACTTATCGCACCCTGGGCGACGGTCACCGCGGCATCATGGGCAAATCCAGCGGCGGCTACGGCGCGATCATCCACGCCATGAAACACAGCGACGTTTGGTCAGCCGCCGCCTGCCACAGCGGCGACATGTACTTCGACTACTGCTACTTGCCCGACTTCGCCGGAGCCGTCGATGCGCTGCGCAAGCACCCAGACCTGCGAGCGTGGTTCGACGAGTTCCGGCGAAAGCCGAAGAAGCAGTCTGAGGACTTCACCACGATCAACATCGTGGCAATGTCCGCCTTTTACTCGCCGAGTGCGGAAGCTGCGATGGGCATCGATCTTCCCTTCGAGCTGCCGACCGGCCGCGTTCGTCCCGAAGTGTGGGAGAGGTGGCTGGAGCATGATCCTGCGCGCCTCGTCGACAAACACGCCGCGGACCTGAAGTCACTGAAGCTGCTGTTTATCGACTGCGGTAGCAAGGACGAGTTCAAGCTGCATCACGGCGCCCGGATCCTCGTCGAGCGGCTAAAAGAACTGAAGGTTGCGCATCAGTACGAGGAGTTCGAGGACTCGCACATGTCGATCCAGTACCGCTACGACGTCAGTGTCCCGCTGCTCGTCCAGGCTCTCTCCTGATCGCAATCGCGGCGTCCATGTAACAGTCTTGTGTCAATTGAGTCCGACGCCTTCCGCACCGGAGCATGATCTCCAGCGCTGTGTAACACTAGAGAGGACGTGACGAAAATCACATAGAGCCCTTCGGGCTTTCTCCTTCCGCCCAACATTCACCGGGGGTCCATGGAAAGCGTTTACATAGCTGTTGGCACCGAGCTCCTCGAATTCATCGAGGGCATCCGCAATCCGGTCTTCGACCAGATCTTTCTCGCTCTTACGCTGCTTGGTGAGGCGCCGTTCCTGCTTCTCGCCGCCGTCATCGTCACGCTTTGCTACAAAGAGGCGCGATGGGTCGGGGCCGGTATGGTGCTCGTCTTTATCCTCGCCTCGGTTATGAACGCCGAGATCAAGGAAGCACTCCACGTGCCTAGGCCAGACCCCGGCGAGGTCGATGCACTAACGATCCAGGATGGCACTTCAACGCCAAGCGCTCACACGATGATCGCCACTTCGGTCTGGCTGTTCCTCGCCTTCATGCTGCCCACCGGTTG
>DASTBR010000030.1:0-4749 GCA_035711945.1 Dehalococcoidia bacterium | reverse complement strand
TGTCGCCTGGGACTCCATCCCCGGATTGCTTGCGGGATATTCTCTCCTTGCTGAGAAGGACCCTGGGCAGGTCTTCCTGGTCGCCATCTTCGATTCACCGGAGACCTATCGGACTAACTCCGAGAGCCCCGGGCAACATCAGCGCTACCTGGAGTGGCGGTCGCTTCTAACTCGCGATCCCGACTGGTACAACGGCTACGTCACCCCATACCTGAGGTTCTGATGTACGGCACTCTCGCCTTCATGCGCACGGAGCCTGGTCGTCGCAACGAGCTCGCCGAGGCGATCGGACTTGGTCGCGGCTACCGTGGAAACTACATGGCTCTCGCACATGGCATGGTGTCCGGCTGGATCTCGACGTTCGTCTACGAGCTCGACACGGATGCAGACAGCGCAATCATGCTCACAACCTTCGACAGCAAGAGGTCCTATCGAGAAAACGCAGAAAGCGCGGAGCAGCAGGCCCGCTACGAAGCCTACCGCGCGGTCCTCGAACGCGACCCGGAGTGGCACGACGGCGAGATCACGCCATTCCTCGCCTTCCCGGAGAGTGCCGGCGAGGACCTGTATGGCACCGTCGCCCGCTTCCACCTCAAGCCAGGTGCAGAGCCCGCGATCGAAGAATATCTCTCACGCTGGCGCAGCGAGCGACCCATGGAAACCGTGCCCGGCGGCATCGGATCGTGGTTGCTTCGCCCCGACGAGGCTCCGGGACTTGCTTATGTGGCAGTTCTCTTCGAGTCCAAGCGTCACTACGTGGACAACGCAGAAGACCCCACTACCGACCGCCAGTACCGGCGGTTCAGCCGCTGGCTATCTGCAGCTCCCGAATGGTTCGACGGCCGCGTCCGCGCCTTCCAGAGATTCTGATGTACGGAAGCCTCGCTTTCATGCGCACGCTTCCCGGCCGGCGTCACGATCTCGCCGAGTTCATCGGCGGCTATCGAAGCCACGGCCGAGAGCAGCTTTCCGGCATGATCGTCAACTACCTCTATCAGCTCGACAGGGATGAGAACGAAGTCATGATGCTCGCCGTTTTCGACGACAGGGCGGCGTATGAGCACAACGCAGCCAGCCCCGAGCAGCATCAGCGCTATCTGAGCTATCGTGGGCTCTTGGCCAGTGATCCTGACTGGCACGATGGCGTCGTCGATCCTTACCTCGCCTTTGGCGAGCGCCAGCGCGAAGTCGGTATGTATGGGACGATCGGCCGCCTGACGGTCAGGTCTGGCGCGGAGGCTGAGGTTCTTGACTGGCTCGACCTCACCGAAAACA
The DNA here is from genome assembly GCA_035711945.1 of Dehalococcoidia bacterium. Lineage (GTDB taxonomy): Bacteria > Chloroflexota > Dehalococcoidia > WHTO01 > WHTO01 > DASTBR01. The sequence continues at coordinate 3,474 of DASTBR010000030.1, read as the reverse complement.
CCGAGGTTCCCGGTGGGCTTGGCCTCTGGCTACTACGGCCCGACCAGGAGCCCGGTATCTTCTACATCGCGGCTATCTTCGAGTCCAAGCGCACCTACTGGGACAACGCTCAGAGTCCCGAGCAGGACCAGAGCTACCGGCAACTGCGGAAACTTCTTACCGAAGATCCACAGTGGCACGATGGCGGCATCGTCGCCTATCAAAGGTTCTGATGTACGGAAGCCTCGCCTTCATGCGCGCTCTTCCCGGCCGGCGAGCCGAGCTCGTCGAGTACGTGGGTAGATATCGAAAGCCCGATTGGGAGCCGTCCAAGTCGCATGTTCCCGTTGCCCAGCTCTCCGGCATGATCGTGAACTACATGTATGAGCTCGACCGCGACTCCCAGGAAGCAATCATGCTGGCCGTCTTTGACAACCGGGCCGCTTACGAGCGCAATGCCGCCAGCCCCGAGCAACACGAACGCTATCTTGGCTACCGAGCGTTACTGGAGAGCGACCCGGAGTGGCACGACGGCGAGATCACGCCATTCCTCTCATTCGGCAGGGAGCAGCCTGTGACCGGCATGTACGGCACGATAGCGCGAATCCGGCCCAGCCCCGGTGTCCGCCGTGAGATCGAAGCCATACTGGCCGAATGGGACGAAGTCGTTGGGCCTAATGTCACCGGCGCTATCGGGACCTGGTTGCACTGGCCCGACGAAGAGCGCGATGTCGCCTATTTCGCTGGGATGTTTGAGTCCGAGCGTTCCTACTGGGATCATGCGCAGAGCCAGGAACAAACCGAGCGCTACCAGGGACTGCGCGCTCTGCTCTCGGCCGACCCCGAGTGGCACGACGGCAACATCCATGCCTTCAGGCGCTTCTAACCTGAAGTGATGTACGGCACCGTCGCTCTCTGTCAGGTCAAGCCCGGCCGGCGGGACGAGCTCAAGACGCTCCTCCAGCGCCAGATGGTCGAAGAGGAGCGCTTCATTTCCGGCTTGATCGCCAGCTTCTTCTACAGCCTCGACCAGGATCCTGATAGAGGCGTCATGGTAGCCGTCATTGACTCGGTCGAGGCCTATCGGGCTAATGCCGACACCGCCAGGCAGCACGAGCGCTACCTGGAGATCCGCGCCCTCCTCTCGGAGGACCCCGATTGGAACGACGGCGAGATCGAGACCTACGTTCTCGCCGAGGGTGCCAGCTTCAGCTCGGCAGCCTACGGCACAGTCGCGCACCTTCGCATTAAGGCGGGCGCACGACAGCAACTCGAGGAGCTGACTCGCAAGCAGCTGGCCGAGGACGCAGCCATACCGGGTCAGATCGGAAGCTACGTGCTTGAGGTCGACAGCAAGCCAAACGAGGCCTATCTGGTCGTTGCCTTCCAGTCGCGCGAAACCTACGTGACCAATACCCAGGACCCGCACCAGCACCAGCGCTACACGGAGCTCCGCGCCTTACTGGATTCCGACCCGGTCTGGCACGACGGCTCGATCACCCCCTTCGTTCGCTTCTGACCGGGCCAAAAATGAGCTATGCTTGGCGCAGCGACGACGAGGACGAGTAGCGGCCCGACGTCACGCCAGAGAAGGAAGCAAAAGCTGAAAACTTCCCCCTGACAGAGCCGCGAAAACCACCTCCGAGCCGAACGGCGAACCTAAGGGCTAGCCAATCCGTAAGCCGGCGATAACGGCATCACGAGGTCGCCCTGGGCGACAAACGTGGGTGGAACCACGGAAGCTTCGAGCTCCCGTCCCATGAGGACGGGAGCTTTTCATTTGGAGGCAAGCGCATGCAACGGACAACTATCGCGGGCAGCCGGCAACAACGCCGCCTGCCCGGCGTCCAAATCTGTAGGGGCAGGTAACCGGTCGAGCGACCGACAGCCTCCATTCATCTCGTTACCTGCCCACCCTCGGACAGGATCGACAGGAGAAACCAATGTCACAACAAGAGAAGGCCGACCGCCTCTATCGCATGCGACACTCGGCCGCCCACATCATGGCCCAGGCCGTCCTCGAGAAGTTCCCCGGCGGCAAGATCGGCATCGGGCCGCCGATCGACTGGGGCTTCTACTACGACTTCGAGCTGCCGCGCCCGCTAACGCCCGAGGATCTGCCTGCGATCGAGGAGCGCATGCGCGAGATCATGCGCTCCAACGTCGAGTTCAAGCGCCGCGAGCTGGACGCGGAAGGGGCCCGCGCCTTCTTCAGCGATCAGCCTTTCAAGCTGGAGCTGATCGATGGCATCCTCGCCGGAGGCGTCGACGAGTACGGCGAGCCGGTCTCCGAGCCGCCGAGCCTCTCGACCTACGCACACAACGGCTTCGAGGACCTCTGCCAGGGCCCGCACGTCGAGAACTCCAGCGAGCTTCCGCTCGCCGCATTCAAGCTGATGTCGGTCGCCGGCGCCTACTGGCGCGGTGACGAGAGCCGTCCCCAGCTCACGCGTGTCTACGGCGCCCTCTTCGAGACGAAGGAGGAGCTTGACCAGCACCTGGAGCGCCTGGAGGAGGCGAAGAAGCGCGACCACCGCGTCCTCGGCCAGCAGCTCGACCTCTTCTCGATCCAGTCGCAGTACGGTCCCGGCCTCGTCTACTGGCACCCCAACGGCGCCCTCGTCCGCAAGGTCGTCGAGGACTTCTGGCGCACCGAGCACCTGCGCAACGGCTACGACATCGTCTACACGCCGCACATCGGCAAGGCGGCTCTTTGGGAAACCAGTGGCCACCTCGAGAACTACGCCGAGAACATGTACTCGCCGATGGATATCGACGGGCAGGACTACTACATCAAGCCGATGAACTGCCCGTTCCATATCCAGATCTTCACCAGCGACACGCGCTCCTACCGCGACCTGCCCATCCGCATGGCCGAGCTGGGCACGGTCTACCGCTATGAGCGCAGCGGCGTGCTCGACGGGCTGCTGCGCGTCCGCGGGTTCACCCAGGACGACGCCCACATCTTCTGCACGCCCGAGCAGATGAAGGCCGAGCTCCAGCGCTGCCTGGAGTTCACGCTCTTCTTCTTCCGTAGCTTCGGCTTCGAGGACTTCCACGCCTATCTCAGCATCCGCGACGAGTCGGGCAAGTACGTCGGCTCACGCGAGGACTGGGACATGGCCACGGAGCTCCTGCGCGAGGTGATCGAGGACAACAGGCTACGCTATGACACCGACGTCGGCGGCGCCGTCTTCTACGGGCCGAAGATCGACCTCAAGATCGGCGACGCTCTCGGTCGCGAGTGGCAGTGCACGACGATCCAGTTCGACTTCAACCTGCCCGAGCGCTTCGACGTCGAGTACGTCGGCGAGGACGGCCAGCGTCACCGGCCATTCATGGTGCACCGCGCGCTGTTGGGGTCGATCGAGCGCTTCTTCGGCGTACTCATTGAGCACTACGCGGGTGCCTTCCCGCTCTGGCTGGCGCCCGTCCAGGCGGTCGTCATTCCAATCGCCGACCGCCACGTCGACTACGCCGAGCAGGTCGCCGACC
>DASTBR010000029.1:0-11298 GCA_035711945.1 Dehalococcoidia bacterium | reverse complement strand
GAGGCGGTAAGCATCGCCTACATCGAGCAGCGCTATAGCGACGTGAGCCTGGCCGTCGGTAAGACACTGCGCGCCCTTGGTTTCGCGCCCGACGAGCAGGCCGTCCAGCCGCTGGTCGAAGAGCTGCAGCGCTACATGCTGATGCGCAGCGACCGCGAGCTGGCGATCGCCGGCGACGATCCGCCCCGCGGCCGCGGTTAGTCGCCGCCGGGGCTGGCCCTGGGCAACTCGGCGGTGCCGGGTGTCGGGACGCCGGGCGCGGTTGGCACGGCTTCCGGTCCCTCCCGCACGCGGACCATCGTGGCTTCTGCTTCCTTGTCGTCGATCAGGAAGCAGGCCACTAGCCCGATGACCGAGAGGATCGCCGAGGCAAAGAAGGCTTCGTGGAAGGCGTTCACCGTTCCGTCCAGCGTCGTGGGGTCGCCGAGAACAGCATCGTTGGCCGTCAGCCGGTTAGTGAGGATGGTCGCGAGCAGGGCGACACCAAAGCTTGCGGCGACCTGACGGCCGGTATTGAAGATGGCTGTAGCCCGCCCGGTGTCGGCCGGGCTGATTGTTGCGAACGTAGCTGCCTGCAACGGGATCAGAGTCAAGGCAAAGCCACAGCCGCGGACGAACTGGATGAGCATTATCCAACCCCGCGAAGTCTCGAGATCGACAAGCAGGAAGGCGAGGGTGGTCAAAGCAATGACCAGCATGCCGGCCATCATCATTCGTCGTGGTCCAAGCCGGGGATAGATCCGGCCGGCGGGCTGCGACATCAAAGCTACCCCGATGGCCTGGGGAAAAGTCGTCAGGCCTGCTTCGAGCGGAGATAGGCCCTTCGCGGTCTGGAGGAGCAGAGGCAGGAGAAAGAGAGCGCCCTGGAGGCCGGCCATGCTCAGAAACTGGACAGTGTTAGCCGCGGCGAACAGCTTGTTCTTGAACAGCCGGATGTCCACCATTGGCTGCTGAACGCGCAGCTCGACGAAGCAAAAGATCGTCAGCAGCAACAGGCCTGTGACGAGAAATGCGACGACACGCGGGTCGTCGAAGCCGCGGGAACCCGCCTCGGCGAGGCCGTAGAGGAGCGTACCGAGGCCGATTGACGAGAGCAGGAAGCCGGGCAGATCCAGTGTGCCAGCCGACTCCTGGCGTTCCTCACGCAGCCCAAGGATCGCGATTGCCAGTCCGAACAGCCCGATCGGCACGTTGATGAAGAAGATCCACGGCCAGTCCTGGTACTCCACGAGGTACCCGCCTAATACTGGGCCGCTGGCGGGCGCCACAACGATGGGAATCGTCAGGATCGCCGCGGCTGCGGCTCGCTCGGCCGGCGGGAAGGCGCGGAAGAGCATGGCCTGGCCGATCGGTGTGATCATGCCGCCAGCGGCGCCCTGCAGCACGCGAAAGAGGATCAGTGACTCGACGTTCCAGGCGAGGCCACAGAGCAACGAGGCGAAGGTGAACAGCCCCAAAGAGACGATGTAGACCTTCTTGGTCCCGAAACGGTCGCCGGCCCAGCCGCTGACCGGAATGAAGACTCCCAGGGCCACGAGGTAGGCCGTGACGACCCACTGGATCTCGGTTGTGGTGGCGTCGAACTCCTCCTGCAGCGTCGGCAGGGCGACGTTGACGATCGTCGTGTCCAGGAGGTTGATGAAGATCCCGACGACGAACGTGATCGAGACGATGTACTTGTAGGGAAGCCGGCTCAACTCTTTATCCTAGGCAGCTTGCGGCAGCGAGCGCCTCGGCCTGAAGGGCCTGCGCTCACGGGGTCCCTAAGGAACGGAGAAATGCTTCTCGAAGACGACCTGAAGGTCCGCCGTGTTGCGAGTGATGAAGCTTGCCTCGCTGATTGCCAGGTAGTACTCCCAGGTTCGGATGAAGCGGTCGTCGAAGCCCAGCGCGCGGACGGCCGGGAGGTTCTCCATGAATGCCGTCCGCCAGCGGCGCAATGTCGTCGCGTAGTGCGGACCGATGTCCTGCACCTCGGTGATCAGCAGGCCTGTCTCGGCCAGCGAGCGCTCCATCTCAGCCAGCGATGGCAGCATTCCCCCGGGAAAGACGTACTTCTGCACCCAGTTGACCCCATCACGCAGCGCAGCATAGTTCCGGTCGGGGACTGTGATGACCTGGATGGCCGCCCTGGCGCCGGGCTTCAGAGACTCGTCGACCTTCTTGAAGAACGTCGGGAGGTACTCGGCGCCAACGGCTTCCAGCATCTCGATCGACACCACGGCGTCGTACTGGCCGCTGATCTCGCGGTAGTCACAGAGAACGATCTCAATTTGGTCAGCGAGGCCCGCACCCTCGACCCGGCGTTGGGCGAGTGCAAGTTGCTCCTCGGAAGTGGTCACGCTGGTGACGCGGCAGCCGTAGTTTCGCGCTGCGTAGATCGCGAAGCCGCCCCAGCCGCTGCCGATCTCGAGAACGTGATCGTCGCGCCCGACACGGGCCTTCTCGCAGAGCATCAGGTACTTGTTGTGCTGCGCCTCGGCCAGGGACTGCTCGGGATTCGAAAAGTACGCACAGGAGTAGGTCAGCGTCTGGTCCAGGAAGAGCCGGAAGAAGTCGTTGCCAAGGTCGTAATGGTTGTGAATGTTCTCGCGAGCCTGATTAGATATGTTGCGCCGGCTCAGGTGAAGGCGGCGGTCGGCGAGCTGGGTCATCCGGCGTAGTCCGGGCAGGTTGAGGTTCAGGTGGGGCCGGTTCAAGATGCCGAGCGTGAGGAGCGTGACGAGGTCGCTGCTCCGCCAGACGCCGTCAACGTAGGCTTCGCCAAAGCCGATCTCGCCGGCCAGGGCGACCTGGCGGTAGAAGGCGGGGTCGAGAATTGTCAGGTCGGCGGCCGGCGCTGCACCGGCCTGACCGAACAGACGCACCGCGCCATCCGGAAACTCGATGCGCAGCGAGCCATGTTTGATCCGCGAAGCTACCTGCACAAGAACGCCGCGCGCAGCTTCGACGGCGAGGTTGCCGGCCTGGCGGCGCAGGTCGTGGACGGCAGTCATCGCGTGGGCGTTTCGGGGATGAGCAAACTCACTGCCTTGAGACGTTAACGTTAGCGAGTCTGCCGCGACAACGTCTTTGTCGACAGGAGCTCCCCTACATGGACGATCAAGCGACCGCGTCGAGGGCCAGCGAGAAGGGCTCGCTGCGTACCGCGCTGCGCCGCGCGGACTACCGCAACCTCGTTGGTGGCCTGACCATCTCAGGGATCGGGGACTGGCTCTACTCGGTTGCCCTGCTGGTCTGGGTCTTCAATGAGACCGATTCCGCTTTCCTGGTGGGCGTGGCAAGCACCTTTCGCATCCTGCCCACGGCCCTGTTCGCTGCGTTTGCAGGCGAGCTGGCCAGCCGCCACAACCGGCGTCTGGTGATGGTGGGATCAGACCTTTCGCGCGCCGCCTGTATGTTTGCGTTGGCGGTCATCGCCGGCCTGTCCGGCCCGGTGGTTCTCGGGCTCGGTGTGGTGTTCCTCTCGACCACCTTGGGAACGCCCTACTTCCCGGCAGTGCAAGCGACGGTGCCGTCCCTGGTGCGCGAGGACGAGCTGGCGCCGGCGAACGCCCTGATTAGCAGTATCGAGACGGTCTCCATTGTGGTCGGGCCGGCGATCGGCGGACTCTTGCTCGTCCTCGGCTCGGAAGAGCCGGCCTTCGTCATCAACGGCCTGACCTTCGTCTTGTCGGCAGCGCTGGTCGCCCGCATTCGCTCGACGGAAGTGGCGAAGGTGGAGGAGGTAACCGAGCCGCTTCTTAAGAGACTCGGTGCAGGCGTCAATGCGATTCGCAGATCGGGCGACGTCAGCCTCCTGATCGGCATCGAATTTGTCAACACGATTACATGGGGCGCGCTTTTCGTGCTGCTGGTTCTCGTGGCCGAAGACTTACTTGGAACAGGTGACGAGGGAACGGCCTTCCTCTACGCCGCGCTGGGCCTGGGCGGCGTGGGCGGCGCCTTCTTTGCCAGTCGGGCCGCCGAATATCCACGGCTGGGCTGGACGATCCTGGCGGCGTGCGCCGGGTTCGGGCTGCCATATGCCGTGTTGTCGCTCATGGAGCAGGAGGCCATTGCCTACGCACTGGTGGCAACCTCTGGAGTGGCCGTCATCGTGCTGGTCGTGACTACGAATACGATGCTGCAGCGGCTCCTCCCACTTGACCTGATGGCCCGGGTGTTCGGTGTAGTTGACTCCCTCGATGTGACGGGGATGCTGATCGGCTCGCTGTCCGTGTCCCTCCTGGTTGACGTCTTCGGACTGGAGGCCGCCTTGCTGACGTACGGCCTGATCCCGCCGCTGGCGGCGCTTGCCCTGCTCCCCCGTCTGCGCGGCCTCAACGAGGCTTCTGCGATCCGCGCCCGTCAGCTGGCGCCCATCGTCAACCGGCTGAACGGGCTTCCTTTGTTCGCAGGCGCCTCGCGCGACTGTATCGAGGCACTGGCTGCGGGTGCTACCGAGGAGTCGGTTTCAGCGGGTGCGACTGTTATCCGCCAGGGCGACCAACCCGACGATCTGTTCATCGTCCGCTCGGGAGAGCTCGAGGCGACGGCGACAAACGGCGGCGAGGCCGAGACCGTGGGACGACTCACGGACGGCGACTACTTCGGCGAGATTGGCCTGCTTCACTCGGTACCGCGGACGGCCACCGTGAGCGCCGTACGCGACTCCGTGCTCTACCGAATCCGCGGCGGCGACTTCCTGGCAGCCGTAGGCAACATGCCGGGTACGCAGATGCGGCTGCACGAGGGGACTGTTGCGCGCCTGGAGGCCTGGCGGCCCAGCCTGCGGCCCTCGCTTCCCGGCCTTGCAACGCGCGACACAGTCGAGGAGCAGGCTTGAGGATCAGGTAACGGCGCGCCGCAGGAGGTCCGGACGCTTGACCAGCATGTGGCGGCCCTTGATCTCCAGGTAGCCCCGCCGCTCGAAGGAATGAAGGATCTGATTGACGCTCTGGCGTGAACCGCCGACGACTGCTGCCAGCTCGGTCTGCGTAAGCTCCAGCTCCAGCTCCGTTGGCTCGTCCTCAGGCCCTCCTTTGTCGTGCACCAGTCCGAGCAGGTACTTGGCGAGGCGGCCGGGAAGGTCGAGGAAGACAAGATCCGCTGAGTGCTCGGTGAGTTTGCGGACGAAGCCGCCCAGCGACTCGAGCAGGGCGTCGGTGAGACGCTGGTTCTCGTGGACGAGGTCGAGGAAGACACCGCGGTTCAGACTGAGAAGCACCGAGTGCCCGACAGACTCGGCCGACGCGGACCTGGTGCCGCCGTCGATGAGGGCGATCTCGCCAAACGTGTCGCCCGCCGTGAGAGTGGCAACGACCATCACGTCGCCCGCCTCGGATGCGACGAAGACGCGGACGCGGCCGTCGCCGACCAGGTAAAGGGAATCAGCGGGATCGCCCTGGTAGCAGATGAGCTGTCCGGGCCGGAGCCTGCGCTCGACGAAGCGCTCGGCCAGGAGCCGCAGCTCTTCGTCGGACAGGCACTGAAAGAGCCTGCTGCGGCCGACGAGTGTGGCGATCGCCTCCGGCGTCATTTGAGTCCTCCGATGCGCGGATATGACCGAATGGTATGCCTGCTTCAGCGCGACGAGTGTACGCTATGGCACGGCCCATTTGTCGGTTTCTTGACACGACGAATCTGAGCGGTCGGCCGCAACTTGTGCGCCGCGGGTGGCTGGCCGAACATAGCGCTCAATGACAACGGAGGCGAGGGGTTCCTTCCGCTCAGCGCTCTCCCACCGTGACTTCCGCTGGCTGGTGGGCGGCCTGACCATCTCGGGCATGGGCGACTGGCTCTACTCGGTCGCCCTGCTCGTTTGGGTGTTTGACGAGACGGGATCGGCCGCCTGGGTAGCGGCTGCCAGCATCATCCGCCTGCTCCCTTCGGCCCTCTTTGGCGCGCTGGCGGGCGAGATTGCGGGCCGCTACGACAAGCGTCGCGTGATGATGGCCTCCGATCTCATCAGGGCTTTGGCGATGCTTCTCGTTGCGCTGGTTGCCGCGCTCTCGGGCTACGTGGGCCTGGGGCTTGCCCTTGTGTTCGTATCCACGGCGGTGGGGACGGTGTACTTTCCGGCGATGGCATCCCTAACGCCATCGCTGGTCGGCGAGGAGGACCTCTCGGCGGCCAACGCCGCGACCAGCACGATTGACACGGTGGCGCTCGTGATCGGCCCTGCGATCGGGGGTCTGTTGCTGCTGATCGGGCCTGTGGAGCTGGCGTTCGCCGCTAATGGGCTGACCTTCATCGTGTCGGCGTTATGCGTTTCACGCATTCGCACACGCGCCACTCTCTACCCGAGTGAGGATGAGCCGGGCATCATCCCCAGGATCGTCGAGGGGCTCAGGGTCATCCGCGGATCGCGGGAGGTGAGCCTGCTCCTGCTCCTCGAGACCGGCAGCACCTTCGCCTACGGCCAGGTGCTTGTGCTCCTCGTATTAGTTGCCGCGGGACTCGATATGGGCGACGAGGGCCTCGGGTTCATGTTCGCCGCAGTGGGTCTCGGCGGGATGCTGGCAGCGGTGCTCGCTGCGCGCCTTGCCGATGACCCCCGCCTCGGCAGAACGCTACTGCTCGGAAGCCTTGCTTTTGGCCTGCCCTTCGCCGGCCTCGCCTTCATCGAGACGCAGGCACCCGCCTACTTGCTGCTGGCAGTCGTCGGCGCCGCGAACGTGATCCTGGTCGTGGTCACCAACACGATGATCCAGCGCCTGGTCCGTCCGGACATCGTATCCCGAGTCTTCGGCGTGCTGGACTCGCTGGATGTCGTCGGTGTCGTGCTCGGTTCACTGCTTGCCCCGATAGTGGTGGAGATCTTCGGGTTGGATGCTGCGTTGGTTGTCGCCGGCCTCAGCCTGCCCGTCCTGACCCTCGTCGTGTTGCCCTACCTGCGAGCCATGGATGACGCTTCGGCGGCTCGTCTGCGCGAGCTCGCGCCGATCGTCAATCGACTTGAGCTCATGCCGCTCTTCCGAGGCGCTCCGCGGTCCGTGCTCGAGGCCGTGGCCAGCGCAGCCCAAGAACAGCGGCTGGCCGAGGGCAGCCTGGTGATCAAGCAGGGCGACCCGGCCGACGATCTCTTCGTCGTCCGCTCCGGTACGCTTGATGTCATTGACGAGCGCTCCTCGGCCAACGGCAAGGTTCTCAACACGCTCGGCGAAGGAGATTACTTCGGCGAAATCGGATTGATCGAGGAGATACCGCGCACGGCGTCGGTCGTGACAACGAGCGAGACCAGCCTCTATCGCGTGGGCGGCGAGCAGTTCCTTGAAATTCTCAACCAGACGCCGTCTTTGATGGGCCCCTTGCGGGCGGGCATCGCCAGCCGCACCGGCGGGAGGCGGCGACGCAGGGTGGTACGAAGACGGACGGAGGAATGATATGGCCAACTCTGACGAGATTCTGAAGCAGGTTGCGCAGCTGGCAACTGACCTTGGCCCGGCCCTGACGCCGACCGCGCACGACGAGCTGCTGCGGTCGATCGCCGAGGCAGCACGACGGATATTCGACGCCAATGCGTGCTCGCTGGCCCTGCTCGACGAAGAGCAGGAGAACGTTGTCTTTCACGTTGCCGCCGGATATGGCGAAGAACAGGTAAGAGGGCTCAAGGTGCCCGTGAACCAGGGCATCGCCGGCTGGGTGGTAACGTCGGGCCAGCCGATCGCGATCTCGGATGTCAGCAAAGACCCCAGATTCGCCCGCCACGTGGCGGAAAGCACCGGTTACGTGCCCAAGGCAATCATCGCTATGCCGCTGGAGACCGAGCGCGGGATGATCGGAGTCATCGAGGTCCTTGATAGAGGTCCGAGTTCCTTTGCCGCCGGCGACGACATGGAGATCCTTGGGCTATTCGCCAACCAGGCGGCCCTGGCAATCGAGAACTCTCGCGTCTTCACCCGGCTGGGGCAAACGCTATTCGAGGCCGCTGGCAAATCCACCAAGGACAAAGATTTGCAGCGTTCCTTGCTCCGCATCGCTGAGGAGCCGAGCGAGCCGAACGCCGAGCTGGCCGAGCTCGCGGCCTGCTTTAACGAGCTGGCTGCCGAAGGTCCAGCGGAGAGGCGTGGCGCTACCCAGCTGATTGTCCAGTTCCTGACCTACGTGCGTTCACGGCGGCGTCGTGGTTAAGCCGGCCTGGTCGTGGCAGTTTGACGCCGATCACCTGCCACGGGTGCCCAAGCTCAAGCTCCCAAACGAGATTACGACCGACTGGGCCTGGAGTGGCGGAACCGGCGCCGGCGTCAAGGTAGCGGTTATCGACAGTGGCATAGACGCGAGCCATCCGGCAGTTGGCAAGATCGCGGGCGCGGTCGCATTTGAACACGATCCCGAGAGCCCGGAGGGCGTCAAGGTCATTGAAGGCGCGCACGAGGATCTGTTTGGGCATGGCACGGCCTGTGCGGGGATCATTCGTCATGCGGCGCCGGAAGCCGAAATCTTCAGCGTACGCGTGCTCGGAGCACGACTCTCTGGAAAGGGCGTCGTCTTTGCGGCTGGTCTCCGCTGGGCGATCGACAACGGCATGAACGTGGTCAACATGAGCCTCAGCACAGGCAAGCGCGACTACTTCGACCTATTCCACGAGCTGGCGGACGAGGCCTATTTTCGTCGCGTCGTTCTCGTTTCAGCAGTGAACAACGTGGACTCTCCGAGCTACCCATCGCTCTATGCGTCGGTGCTTTCCGTCGCCGCGCACGGCGGAAAGGACCCCTTCAAGTTCGACTACAACCCGGCCCCGCCGGTGGAGTTCGGGGCGCCGGGCATAGACATCGAGGTTCCCTGGCTCAACGGCGGGACGATAGAAGCCACCGGTAACAGCTTTGCCGCGCCCCACATCACTGGTCTCGTCTGCCGGATGCTCAGCAAGCACCCTCAGCTGACCCCCTTTCAGGTGAAGACGATCCTGCACTCGCTCGCAGACAACGCGGGGTGAGCGAAGGGCCGAGCTCGAGGCTCGGCCCTTCTTGTTCGGACGTCGAACGAGACTAGCGGAGCTTGTGGCCCTCTACGTCGTCGTCGTCCTCACCGCGCCATTTGTGGCCTTCGGTGTCGTCCTCTTCCTCGTCCTCACCGCCGCGCAGCTTGTGGCCCTCGGTGTCGTCTCGGAGCTTGTCGCTCTTCTGACCCTCGAGCTCAACGTCACGCAGCTTCTCCTCTATCTCTCGATCCGGCATGCATGCTCCCTTCTCGGCGGACTAACCGCCGTTGTACAGCGTGGATACTAGGGACGGTCCCGTGAACTGCCTGTCGTGCAGGTGACGAAGTGATTGTCAATTTGGCGACAGCAGGCCGGGGCCGATTCATGGCAAAGAAAGAGGCCGAGCAGTACGCTCGGCCTCTTCTATCGAGGGGATCTTGACTAGCGGAGCTTGTGGCCCTCTACGTCGTCTTCGTCGTCCTCGCCGCGAAGCTTGTGGCCTTCGGTGTCGTCCTCGTCGTCTTCGCCGCCCTTAAGCTTGTGGCCCTCGACGTCCTCGTCCTTAACCTTGTCGAGCTTCAGACCTTCCAGTTCCTGGTCCTTGAGCTTTTCCGCGATATCGCGATCCGTCATGTAGGTCTCCCCTCCTTCAGCACCTTGGTGCTGTTGTTACGCCTGTGATGCTATGTCCGCGTGACCCTGGCAGATGTAGCGGATGGCACAGTTCCGCTGTCGTCTGCCAGACACGACGGATGTGACATTAGTCCACCGCCAGGCGCTGGCGCAAAAAGCGTAACAGCTTTAGCTCGGTGTCGATGGCCGCCCGCTTGCGCCCGGCGCCGTGCCCCTCAGCATCCTGCACGTCGAACTCAATCTCTTTGCCGAGCTCCCATCCTGTCTCCACGAAGTGCTCGATCGGTGGGAACGGACAGCGTGAGTCGTTGCGGCCCGCGCTGATGAAGAGGGGCGCACGGAGGTCTTGCACGTATGTGATGGGCGAGCGCTCGCGGTAGAGCTCGGGTTGTTCGTCCGGCGTCCCGCCAAAGAAATAGACGTCAAAGTAGCGGAAGCTCGCATCGGCTAGCTCATAATCCTGCACCCAGTCGGCGACGGGCACGGTGGCGGCGCCGCAGGCGAAAGCTTCTGGCGCCTTAACCAGGGCCCACAGCGTCATGTAGCCGCCGTAGGACCCGCCGACGATGCCGATGCGCGCGGGATCAACGCCGGGCTGGCTGCGCAGCCACTCTGCAGTGGCCAGGCAGTCTTCGAAGTCCTTGCCGCCGAGATCGTTGATGTTTGCCTTACGGAACTCGGGACCGAACCCGGTGCTGCCGCGGTAGTTAGGCGCGACGACCGTGAACCCGGCGAGCATCAGCGCCTGCAGGTCTCGGCGCCAGGCGTCCTTAGTGGCGCTCGTTGGGCCGCCGTGGACATAAACCAGGCCCGGCTGGACCTCGTCAGGGCTGCCAGTGCGCATATACCACGCCTGGATGCGCGAGCCGTCAAGCGACTCGATCCACTTGGGCTCGGCGGAGCCCAGCGATAGCTCAAGCTGGAAGATGTCCAGCTCGCCGATCGGATTTCCGTCGAGGTCGAGCACCGCTGTCGCCGTCTGCGGGCGATTGATCGCCGAGAAGGTAATCACCACGCGGTCACCTTCGCGGCGCGCGGCGTGGATCGAGCCGGCGGTGGTTATCGCCCGCTCCTCGATCCTCAACTGGTCGCCATCCAGGTGAGCCCGGAAGAAACTGTTACGTCCGTGGTGTTCCAGCAGAAGGTCTAGCCAATCGCCGGCTGGCGACCAGTAGCAAAGATCGAGCACGTCGCCGCCCAGCTCCAACCGCGCAATCTCGCGTAGTTCTTCGCGCCCATAGACGACGAGGTGGATGCTGTCTTCGAACTCGCTTGTGAAAGCCAGGAGTTCTCCATCGGGCGACCAGAGCGGATGCTCGTCACGACGGCCCTTGCCTGTTGTGATCCAGCGCACGCTTGACGGCTCGCCGGCCGGAAATACAGATATCTCGTGGTCCTCGGCATCGTCCGCATCGCGCGAGACACTCAGAGCAATCCACTGACCGTCTCGGGTAAGGTCGGCGCCGCCCTCGAGCCAGCGCTCGCTGGTGAACAGCTTTGTCAATTGCCTGTCGTCGAGGTCGAAGCGGGCCAGGAAGTTGTCGTCATCGACGTAGCCAGAGAGCAGAAGGCTCTGGCCATCTGGGTACCAGTCGACGATCGCGACGCGACCAAGCGGAGCCTGGCTGAGCGCCTTTTCGCCCTGCCCGGGCGTGTGCAGGTCGAGCATTGTCAGGTTGTAGAGCTCGTTGCCGGATTCGTCGCGCAGGATAGCCAGGCGGTCACCCGAGTGGTCGGGCACGGCCTGCATGACCGGGTCC
>DASTBR010000028.1:0-4677 GCA_035711945.1 Dehalococcoidia bacterium | reverse complement strand
CTCTCACTGCGACTCGAAGCCGGACTGAAGAGTGCAGTCGCCGGCGTCGTCAGCGTCGGAGTCGCTGATCGGAGGAGCGCGCTCGCCAGTTACACGCTGGGCGTGCCTTTGACCGACTCGGTCGTCTTTGTTCCCGAGGGTATGCAGGAGATGCGGACGCCTGCCGGACACTACCTCAACCACACTGTCACGGGTCCCTACGCGGCCATCCCGGCGGCCTTGGAGATGCTCGGCCGAAGGGTCGAGCAAGCGCGATCCCGCCGCACCGGGCTTGACCTCGAGGTTTACCGCGAGCCTGACTCAGAGGGCCGCACGAGCACCGACATCTTCATTGGCATCGACGATGGAGAATAAACCCGCTCGACAACCACTCGTAGCCGTTGTCGTCGTCATCTTCACGGTGCGCGACAACCGCCTCGAGGTGCTCTTGATCAAGCGCAGCGCCGACCCGCAGAAAGGGCGTTGGGCCCTCCCGGGAGGACTTCTTCTCGAAGGCGAGGGCCTCGACGCCGCGGCCTCACGCAAGCTCGTCGAGGAGACCGGCGTCCACGACGTTTACCTGGAGCAGCTCTACACATTTGCCGACCTCGACCCAGCGGCGGTCGAGGGCAGTGTTGCCGTGTCCTACTTCGCCCTCGTCGATGCGTCAGTCGCCCGGCTCGCGCCGCGTGAGGAGTGGCTTCCTGGGTGGCACAGCCTGGATGATCGCCCGGACCTGGCGTTCTCCAACGACCTGATCCTCGACTACGCGCTGGAGCGGCTCCGCAACAAGCTGCAGTACAGCAATGTCGCCTACGGATTGATGCCGCCGGAATTCAGCCTTGGCCAGCTGCAGCGCACCTACGAGTCGATCCTCGGCCCCGGCCTGGACAAGCGAAACTTCAGGCGCAAGGTGCTGTCACTGGACATAATCGAGGAAACCGGGAAGGTGCGGACCGAGGGAGCGCACCGTCCCGCGAAGCTCTACCGCTTCGTTCGGCGGGAGCCCGTCACCTTCTGAGTCCTCGCCTCGCGTGTATTCGAGTTTGTAATACCGCGATTTTCCCATGCATGCGGGTGCAATATCGCGCCCATAGATTTGCTTGCGAAGGGAGGTAGCCCATGTACATCGGTGGTGGACTACTTGTACTGATCCTGATCATCATTCTTCTGGTGATCCTCCTCTAGAAGCGGAGGGTTCCAACCGGAGCACGGAACCTACACAGGATCGGGGGCGCCCGCCGGTGCGGCGGGCGTCTTCTTTTGTCTTGCTGGCGGCGGGTCAGGGTGTGCCGTAGGCGGTCGCTTCGGCCAGCTCGCGGATCGCCACCATGTCGGCGTCCCGACGCGCGACTCCGTGCTCCAGCGCAACCCGCGCTACCGCCGAGGCCACCGCGGAGTGCACCTGCTTGTCCAGCGCCGGCGGCAGTAGGTTTCCCTGGTCGGTCAGCTCTACGAGCGTCTCGGACACCGCCTGGAACATCTCTGGAATCGCCTGAGTGGCCCGAGCGTCGAGCAGCCCGCGGCAGAGGCCCGGATAACAAAGCAGGTTGTTTATGGCAGCCCCCGAGGCGGCCACGATCGCGCCCGCCTTCTCAGCCTCGCCGGGGTCGATCTCTGGCCTCGGATTTGAGAGCGCGAAGATCACCTGTCCTCGCCGCACCATCTCGGGCTTTATCAACCCGGCAGCCCCCGTCGTCGCGACCACGACGTCGCAGACACCCATGATCTGCTCGATGTCGGCAGGCTGTCCGCCTGCCTGCGTTAGTCGCTCGATCGCGTCGGGGGCGAGGTCCGCGCCGAGGACGGGGTTGTCAGTCAGCAACATCAAGGCCCGGGCGATGGCAAGGCCGGCCGCACCGAGGCCGATTTGGCCGATCTTCTGCTTGTTGATGTCGAGCTTCTTGACCTTGCAGGCGCTGAGCAGGGCAGCGACCACCACGGCAGCCGTTCCATGCTGGTCGTCGTGGAAGACCGGGATGTCGACGCGCTCCGCCACCAGCCGTTCCACTTCGAAGCAGCGCGGTGACGCAATGTCCTCAAGCTGAATTACACCGTAGGCCGGGCTGATATTCGCTACTGTTTGGGCAATTTCCTCCGGGTCGGTCGTCCTCAGGAGGATGGGAATGCCGCTGATCCCAACGAGGTGGGCCAGCAGCGCCGCCTTGCCCTCCATCACCGGCATGCCGGCCTGCGGGCCGAGATTGCCGAGTCCCAGGATGGCGGTGCCGTCAGTGACGATGGCCACGGTGTTGCCGATCATCGTGTATAGGTCGACAGCCGACGGGTCTTCGTGCAGGTGGCGGCAGACCTGCCCGACGCCCGGCGTGTAAATACGTCCAAGGTCAGCGATGGAGTTGAGTTCGCTCGTCGGCTGCATGCGGATCTTGCCGCCGACGTGAGCCGCCAGGACCTCGTCGCGCACTTCCAGGACCTTCGACTGTCCCACCAGGTGCAGAGCGGTCAGCACGTTGTCAAGCTGATCCAGCGACTCCAGCGTCACGTCCAGGTCGCGGACGACCCAGCGCGGGCTCTGCGAGACGATGCGGATGTCTCCGAGGTCGCCACCGTTGCCGGCGATCGCCTGGATAACGGCGGCCAGCACGCCAACCCGGTTCTCGTTTCGCACCTGGATCGTGCGGACGAACTGCGGTTTCTGTCCCTGGCGTGCCATACCCCTCCCGTGTCTGTTCGCGATTCTAGCAGCGAGGCTTGGGCCACCAGTTCGCCGCTGCCTATGACTGGAATCAAAGATCGGACGAAGGTTAAGCGCGGGCTCCTGCTGATTGGCCTGCAGGCCAGAGCCACCGGCTGTGGATAAGAACGAAGAGCAACTCGCTCATCCAGCTGATCCCTACCCTATAATCCGCGTGGCTTCATGGCCGATATGTCCCGCCCTCATATCGCCGACTTCGCCGGGCGCCGCCTCGGCCGCTACGACATCCTCGAGCTGATCGAGCGTACTCCCCTCTCCGTCTCCTACAAGGCAAGCGATAGCGAGACCGGACAGTTCGTCGTCGTCACTGTCCTCAACTCCGAGTACCCGATGCCGGCCGAGGCTCGGCAGCGCTTTCGTCAGGAGTGCTCGCTTGTCGCGCGACTCAACCATCCCTACGTCCTGCGCCTCCTCGCGTACTACCCCGACGAAGAGCTGCCGCTGATGGTCTACGAGGATGTCGACGGTCAGCTTCTTAGCGAGCGGCTCGGTAAGCCATGGCCCTACGAGACAGCGCTGCCACTCCTCGAGGAGCTGGCGGACGCCCTGGATGCGGCACATCGCGCCGGCGTAATCCACCGTTCGTTCGGACCCGAGCGCATCGTCATGCGGACCAACGAGACCCCGGTGATCATGGGTTTCGCCGTGCCTCGCATCCTCGGGCTCGACAGCCAGGTGACCGCCGATGGGACCCCTCTCTCGCAGCCCGAATACCTCAGCCCGGAACAGCTCCGCGGCCAGCCCGCCGACGCGCGCTCCGACCTCTATTCCCTCGCTGTGCTGACCTATGAAATGCTCGGTGGCGAGCCGCCGTTCCATGGCAACCGCGAAGGTCTCATGCGCGCCCACCAGGGAGGCTCGCCTCGCGACCTGCGCTCCATCAATGCCCAGGTGCCGGCCTGGGTGGCCGCCGCGGTGGCCAGGGGATTGGAGAAAGACCCTGCACGCCGCTTCCAGGGTGTCCGCCAGTTCGCCGATGCGCTCCGTCGTAACGAGGCACTCGCGACGCCGGTCGGCCAGGCGAGCAGCGCGGCCCCACCGCCTCAGAAGTGGCGCCCACCGCGCTCGGTGTCGGCCGGACGGCATAGCCACCGCTTGCCCGTGATCCTGGTTGCCGGTGGCGTTGCCTTCGCGCTTCTGACGGCGGCCGCGGCGACAGCCTTCGCACTGACCCAGGACGGCGGCGACAACGGCAGCGGCCAGGTGGCCGATGTAGAAGACACAACAACCGCCACCACCGAGGCGACCTCGACTGCGGCGGAAAGCGCGGGGCTGGCTGTGGGCGACAGCGCTACTGTCCAGGGCACCGGCGACGGTCTCCGTCTGCGTTCTGAGCCGGCCGGCGAGCAAGTAGGATCCCTGCCCGATGGCACGGTTGTGAACATTGTCGGAGGGCCGGAAACCGCCCAGGAGATCACCTGGTGGCAGGTCGAGAGCGATCTCGGCAACGGCTGGGTAGCCGAGGGTGCCGAGGGAGCGACATGGCTGGCCGAGAGCACACAGTGATGGCTTTGTTAGATCCGCGGCGCCCTGAGTTAGTCCGTATGAGAGGTGCAGCCTAAACTGCCATGGTGACCAAGTACCTCCGTCGCGCCGGGTTGGGCCTGGCCTACGTCCTTGGTGGGTGGATTGTGGTAGCGGGAGCCATCCAGCTGGTGGCCGCCATCGTAGCCGGCGTTTACTAACCCGGCATCTCACTTTCCGATTTAACCCCGAGTCCCGGCGCCCCCAGGGACAAGATCAAAGCCCCCTCGTCGACCCTGTCGCCTTCGTCTACGTAGATCTCCGCGATGATGCCGTCAGTTGGGGCCTTGAGTTGATGTTCCATCTTCATGGCCTCGAGAATGGCGACCGTCTCACCCGACCGAACCGACACGCCCTTTGCCGCGAGCAGCTTCAGCACCACTCCTGGCATCGATGCCTTGACTAGGTGACCCTCACTGCCCGTCGTTGATCTCGCGCCGCCGCGCTGCAGACGGCCT
>DASTBR010000027.1:0-6506 GCA_035711945.1 Dehalococcoidia bacterium | reverse complement strand
ACATCGCGCAACCGTTGCCCCACAACTGCGGCCTCGGAGGGAACCTTCACCTCAACGATCTCAAAGCCGCCGCCACGCAGCTTCATCAGCGGGATCAGCGCGTGGTTCGGGAGCTCTTGCTCGATCTGCGCCAGGATCGCCGACGTCGCCGAGACGGTCGTGGCGATCCCCAGCTTGCGAAAGATCGCTTCGTTCTTAGGGTTGTTGACGCGCGCGACGGTGCGCGGCACGTTGAACTTTCGGTTGGCGACCTGGCAGACGATCAGGTTGTCCTCGTCGTCACCGGTCACGGCGAGCGCCATCTCCGCCCGGCTCATACCGGCCTGCATGAGCGTCGCCACTTCGCAACCGTCACCGCGCACGGCCACATCCTGGCCGAGCTCGTCGGTAAGAAGCTTGACCCGAGCCGCGTCCTTGTCGATGACGAGAACCTCATGCCCGCCCTCGATCAGCTCGCGACTGAGGTAGTAGCCGACCTTGCCTCCACCGACGATGACGATGAACACTAGCCGACCTCTTCCGTCAGCGCTTCGCGCAGCAGGCGCGCACCGACCTTTGTCGGACTAACGGTCGCGATGCCCATCGCCCGGTAGATCTCCTCGCGCAGCGGGTCGTAGATGCGGCAGACCACGTGTGGAACGTTGAAGACGTGCTTGGCTATCTGCGCCGCCATGATGTTACGGTTGTCGCCCTGGGTCACGGCGACGAACGCCTCGCTGTCCTCGATACCGGCGGCCACCAGCTTCTCGGTGTCGATACCGTTGCCGATCACCTTCCGGCCGCGGAACGTCGTCGGCAGGCGGCGGAACGAGTACGGCTCGATGTCGAGCACCGTAACATCGTGACCCTCTTCTTCGAGGGTCGCCGCGAGCTCGGCGCCAACCCGGCCGCAGCCCATGATCAAGGTCCTCATGCGCCTTCGCCTTGAGCCCCGCGCAGAAGCCAAACGCGGCACGGTGCGTTCTTCAGCAGATATTGGGTCGTTCGGCCAAGCTCGAACTCGCCGTAGGGAGCGGTGTAACTCACACCAAGGATGATCGCATCTACCCCACGCTCCGTCGCTTCATCGGCGAGAGCGCTGCCGGCCTCCCTGGACTGAAGCAGCTCTGCTTTGACCTTGAAGTCGAATTCCTCTGCGATTCGCTCGCCGGTGGACAGGATCCGCTCTCCTTCTTCCATCTCCGGCCGCATCTCGGCGTCCAGGGGCAGCGAGCGCCTGACCTCGATGACGTGCGCGATATAAACGGTGCCCCGGTTGCGCTTGGCTATTGAGCAGGCCAGCCCGAGGGCCTCAAAACTCGCCTCCTTCCCGTCGAGAGGGACGAGCACGTCGTGGATATCGGAGAGTGGCTGGTCCTCGTCATCACGGACACGCGGGGTTCTCTTGAACATGAATGGCGGGGCCCCTCAGCTCCCTGCGCACGGCTGATCCAGCTTCGCCTCTGGCGCAACGCCTAACCTAAAGCGGCCTGCGACAACCGGCAAGCAAGTGAGAGGGAGAGCGATGCTCTCCCCTTACGATTGACCAATGTTCAGGATGCCGCTGCCTGTCCACGCCGCGATAAGACCCGCGCGACCACGAAGCCAGCTATTGCCAGCGGCAACAGCCAGAGGCCGTACACCCCGGCCGCGATCAGGCCGGCCGCGATGTCGCGCATGACGTCGTAGGAGTTCTCGACCGCTGCTTCGGCGGGAGCGAGTAGGCTCCAGCCCTCGCCCGAATCGACCATTGGCGCAGAGGGCGGCGACAGGAAGACCTCGATTGAGGCCAACTCCGCCATGTTGTCGATGACGTTCAGCCGGCCCTGGATCTGCTCGATCTCGGCGCGGGTGATGTTGAGGCGGTCCTGGACGACGAGAATGTCGTTGATATTGGTCGCCTGCCCCAGCAGCTGAACATACTGCGCCTCAACCGCTTCCAGGTTGCGCAGGCGGGACTGAAGGTCGGTGTACTCTTCAGTTACGTCGCTCGTGTTTGAGCCTTCGGACGCCACTTCACCCAGCCCGCGCAGCCGCTCCAACGCGCTCGAATACTCCTCGGCGGGCACGCGGATTGTCAGGGTCGCGTAGCGCTCGTCGTCCTCGCTGTAAACGTTGGAGGCGGCGACGAAGCCCCCAGCTTCGCCGGCGATCCGGGTGGCGCTGCTGAATCCGCGGATTACGTCTTCAACTTCGAGCTCGATCGTCGCCGACTGGATGATTTTCCGGCCAAGTGAGCCCGCGCCGAGGGTAGGCTCGCCGCCCTCGCCTGGCTGTGGCGCAGTTGCCGCTTCATCGGCGCTGGCTTCTTCCTCAACGACCTGCTCCTCTATTGCCTCCGGCAGTGAGGTCGCGCGGTCGTCAGCGAGGGGCGTGTCCACGTCTGCCCCAGCACCAGCTGACTCCTCTTCGCTGGTCATTGAATCTGCACCATCGGTGTCCCCGCAGGCGGCCACTGCGATCAGCACGGCCGCCAGCAGGCCGAGCGTAAACAGGATTCCCTTTTTCATTGATTCCCCCTCTCGCATGCCAAGAACGACGAAGCGTATCGCCTGTTTGTTCCCGGAAATAGGGACTAAAGGGTCGGTCTGAATCTGTCGATATACGTAAGTGACCCCCGCGTGGGGCACACTCCGCAGCCCAGGGAGCGTATGAGCGAGTCCGTGAGCACCTCCGCCAACGGCCGGACACTGACCAACGTCCGCGTCGTCTGGCCCGTCAAGAAAGAGCATCGCATCCGTGATCGAGAGAGCGCCCTCAAGCTCCTGCACAGGATGCGACGCGACATCCAGGTCTATGAATTCGAGCGCGAGCGTGACCTGCGCCGCAGGAAGCTTGGCGCCGCCGGCCTTGCCGCCGCCCTCGCGATAACTGGACTGCCAACAGCCGGTGTGATCACGTCCCAGGCTGCCGGCGGATCATCGAGTCCGACCCAGGAGCCTCTGGCCAGCGTGGTCGAGCAGATGGACCAGGCGAAGAGGACGCAGCATTACAGCCTGCCACTTCCACCGGGCCAGGAGAGCCTGACCCGCGAGCATCCACTCGTCGAGCCGCCCCTGGCGGTGGAGTTCACCCAGGCCATCGAGCGCATGGTTCCGCAGGGAGAACAACCGGACGCTGCTACCACAGAAGCTGGCGAGCAAGCCGTCGTGGACGCACCGTCAGCGGAATTCACGTACCCGACGATCACCTTCAACAGTGAACGGCACGTTGCTACCGAATACGTCGCGCCCCCGCCACCGGCCCGCAACTATGCGCCGTCGGCGTCCTACCGCGGCTATGTTGTCGACCTGATCTACCGTTACTTCCCGGCCAGCCAGGCCGACTTCGCCGTGCGGGTGGCCTACTGCGAGAGCGGATTCAATCCGAACGCCGTCGGCGATCAGGGCCGGGCGCGAGGAATCTTCCAGTTCTGGCGCGGCACCTTCCTCGGTACCGACGTCGGCGCCACTTATGGTTGGGACGCCGCTTTTGACGCTGAGATCAACGTCCGGGCAGCCGCTGAGCTCGTCGCGCGTGGCGGCTGGGGTCCCTGGACCTGCGCGCGTAAGGTCTAAGCCACCGGCAGCCGTACAGCAAACGTGGAACCCATCCCGTCTGCCGGTTCCAGGCTGATAGACCCTCCGTGCAGCTCGACAATGCTCTGGGCGATCGCCAGGCCAAGCCCTGTGCCTCCCTGCTCCCGTGATCGCGCCTTGTCGACGCGATAGAAGCGGTCGAAGACCTGACCTCGCTCCTCTAACGGAATTCCTGGGCCACTATCGCTAACCGCGAACCGCACCCAACGACCGGTTCTGTCGGAGGCCAACCTCACGACGCCACCCGCCGGCGTGTAGGTCGCCGCGTTGTCGAGAAGGATCATGGCCACCTGACGAACGAGGCCCTGGTCCGCGCTGACGGCGGCTGCGTTCAGCTCAACCTGCAGGTCGAGCTCTCTCGACTCGAACAGCGGTGCCATGTCTCGCGCAAGTTCGCGCAGCATCTCGGAGAGGTCGAACTCACTGCGCGAGAGCTCGAGTTGTCCCTCATCGGCCCGCGCCAGCGTGAGCAGCTGACCTACGAGCTTGCTCATGTGCTCAGACTCCGCCTCCACAGCCGTCACGTGCTCGAGGTTCTCGTCGATGGATTGTTGCCGGTTGCGCAGCAGCACTTCGTTGTTTGCCTGGATCACGGCGAGCGGAGTACGCAGCTCGTGTGAGGCGTCGGCCACGAAGCGCGTCTGGCGGTCGTAGGCGTCGCGTATCGGTACCAGCGCTCTGCCTGAGAGCACGAAGCCACCCACCACAGATAATGCAATGCCCAGGGCGCCCCCCACGAGGACGATCAGCAGCAGCCGGTCCAGCTGCTCATTGCGTGGAGCGAGCGACCGCCCGACGTGGAGATAGAAGTCTTCATCGGCATCGACGCGCTCGCCCGGCAGCAAACTTGTATCGAATCGGAACTGCCCTTCGTCGCCCGATATCTCTTCGACGTGCTCGCCTTCGCCGAGATCTTGGACGAGCTCGGAAAAGTTCAGGTCCTCCAGCTCGACGCGCAGTGGGTTAGCGACGACGCGACCTTCCTCGGTCGTCAGGACGAGGAATATGCCAGGTTCGAGCGAAGCTGGCTCCTGTTCACCTTCGTCCTCGTCCTCCAGCTCCTCGGTGCCGAGGATGGGGTCGTCTGCAGCCTGAGCGCCGAGACCGAGGGTCGCCAGCAGCTGGTCGTTAGAGAGGTTCTCGATCTCGCTGCGCGACTCCGCCAGCGAGTCGTCTATCTCATCATCAAAGGCGTAACGGCTGGCGAAGTAGAGCGCCGCACCCAGGACAACGACTGTGACCGCCAGGAAGGCCGTATATAGAAAGGTAAGGCGAAGCCTCGCGCGGTCGAACATCAGTCGTCTCGCAGCGCATAGCCGGCGCCACGAACCGTGCGGATAAGCCGTTTGTCGTGGTTCTTGTCGATCTTGTTGCGCAGGTAGTGGACGTAGATGTCCACGACGTTGGATTCCGTCTGCAGCGCATCCATTCCCCAAACCATGTCGAGCAGCTGAGAGCGTGTCAGCACTTGCCCCGGGTGGCGCATCAGGGCTTCGAGGAGACCGAACTCCTTCGTGGTCAGCTCGATCGTGCGCTCACCGCGCGTCGCCTGGCGGGTCTTCAAGTCGAGCGAAAGGTCGCCGCAGGTCAGCACCGAGTCATCGGCTGTCATGCCGGCACGACGCGTAAGGGCGCGCATGCGGGCGAGCAGCTCGGCCAGGGCAAAGGGCTTGACCAGGTAGTCATCGGCTCCCGAGTCCAGACCGCGCACGCGATCGGGCACCGCATCGCGGGCCGTGAGCATCAAGATCGGTTTCTGGAAGCCCGCGCCGCGAAGCTCCCGCGCCACGGCGTACCCGTCTGCACCGGGCAGCATCACATCGAGCAGAACAATGTCATACGCCTGTGACCTCGCCAGGCCAAGCGCGTCCAGCCCGTTGGCCACGGCGTCGGGGTTGTAGCCCTCCTCGCGCAGGACGCGGACGATAGCGCGCGCCAGCCGTTCTTCGTCTTCGACCACAAGAACCCGCATCGTCCCTATTGTGACCAGATCGAGTCGGTTCCACATTTGAGCTTTCAAATCTGCATCCAACCGTCCTCTAACGAAGCAGCGAGAGACTGGTCACATGAGCGGCCCGGAGAGCATCTACGTAAGCACCGGAACTGATCTGGTCCAGCTCGTCCAGATCATCAGGATGCCGATGCTGGATGCCGCATTCGCCTGGCTAACCAGGCTGGGTGAGGCCCCGGCTGTGCTGATCGCCGGCGTGGCTACGACCATCTTCTATCGCCAGAACCGCTGGATAGGTGTCGGCATGGTCGCTGCGTTCGTGCTGGCGTCGCTGGTCAACGCTGAGTTGAAGTCCGCGCTTGACGTGCCACGCCCGAGCCCGGATGACGTCTACACGGCGAGGGAAGCGTCCGACAGCGCAACCCCGAGCGCACACACGATGAGCGCCGCCGCCGTTTGGTTCTTCCTCGCTCTCTCGCTACAGCGCGTGAGCCAAACCTGGTTAGCGATCGCCGCCATCCCTTTGGTCGTCGGCTTTAGCCGCGTCTACTTGGGCATGCACTATCCGGGCGATGTTCTGCTCGGCCTTGGACTCGGTGGGGCGATCTCGCTCCTGCTTCATCTCGCCCTCACCTGGCGACCTGCCAGGACGGCGCAGGCTGTCACTTACTAGATCGACGCCATTAGACCGCCGGCTAAGAATTGCTCCGTAGACCCTTTCGCGTGGCATGGCGCCGAGTGCCAAAGCTAGAATCGAAGGGCTGAGACCGGCGGTCTGCTGTCTCCCAGGAGAGCTCTTCATGGTAGTTGAACAGGGTACGCGCACTCTCAACGAGGGCCTCGCTCGCATGCTCAAGGGCGGCGTGATCATGGACGTCGTCACGGCCGACCAGGCGAAGGTGGCGGAAGAGGCCGGAGCCTGCGCCGTCATGGCGCTGGAGCGCGTTCCTTCTGACATCCGCGCGCATGGCGGCGTGGCTCGAATGTCCGACCCCGAC
>DASTBR010000026.1:0-2370 GCA_035711945.1 Dehalococcoidia bacterium | reverse complement strand
ATGCTTTCCATGCGGGCGAGATCTCGGAACTCCTTGGCGAGCAGGGCCTGCCAGCGATCGATCTTTGGGAGCCAGTTTCGAGAACTCAGGCGCCTTGACCGTTGTCTTCGACCTGAGAACCTCGACGCTATGGCGCTTGTGCCGTTGCGGACCTCCAAAGATACGACGGACGATGTGTCGCGCCTGCTGAGGCGCCTGGAGGAGCGCGGCACCGATCTCAACGTGATGCGGGCCATGGCCAACTGCGAGGCTGCCTTCCGCAACTTCCTGCGGCTGGGCAATTCACTGCTGCAGCACTCCAAACTTGATCCGCGCTGGCGGGAATTGGCGATCATGCGCGTGGCCTGGCGCAATGGCTCGGAATACGAATGGGGGCAACACGTCTCGATAGCCCGAGCGGCAGGGCTAAGCGACCCGGAGATCGAGGCCGTGAAGGCGTGGGAGACCAGTGACATATTTAACGAGCAAGCGAGGGCTGTGCTGCAATTCACGGACGAAGTGGACAGCCTGAGCCAGGTGACGGAGAGCTTTCCTGAAGTGAGCAGCTTCCTGAGCTCTGATGAGATAGCCGAGCTGACGCTTTCGGTAGGGTTCTGGTCGATGGTGGCGCGCTTCCTGGTGGCGCTTCAGATCGAGCTCGAGCCGGGGACACCCGGATTCGAGGGCTGGCAGAGGGAGTAGGAAATGATCAAGCTGATTTACTGCATAAACCGCCTGCCGGAGTTGTCGGTGGAGAAGTTCCAAGAGTACTGGTTCAAAACCCATGGGCCGATCGCCGGGGCGATCAAAGGCGTTCAACGGTACGTGCAGTGCCATACTCTTCCCGCAACCTACGCCGATGGGCAGGAACCACCCTACGACGGATGCGCGCAGCTGTGGTGGGAGAGTGGTGAGGCGATGCGTGGGGACACGGGCAGTGATGAAGTGTGGGCAGCGCTGGAGGATGAGAAAAAGTTCATCGATCACAGCCGTGTGGCAATGTTCGTCAGCCAGGAGCATCCGATAGTCGAGGGTGACGCGACGAACCAGGTGAAGATGATCGTCTGCGCAAATAAGAAGCCGGACTTCGCCGGGGACCTGGCCGACTACTGGCTTAACACGCACGCGCCGATCGTTTCAAAGCTGCCAGGGCTGCGGAAATACACCGTATGTCTTGCCGAGCCCGCGGACGCGCCGCCTCCGTTCGCCGGCGCCGCCGAGCTTTACTTCGACAGCGTGTCGGCAGCTACGGCGGCGTTTGGCTCAGAGGAGGGCCGGGCAGCCAGCGCGGATACAGCGAACTTCCTCGACGCATCAGCGCTGGCGATTTTCTTCACGCAAGAGAAGGTCATCGTCGAGGGCAGATGACGCGGATCCTGGTTTCAGACCTGGTCAAGCGAGACTTCGCTTCGAGGCTGGAGGCGGCGGCGCCTTCGCTGGAGATCGTGGCGCTGGACAAGGACGGGAAGGTCGACGGACCCAACGACAGCTTCGACGCCGTGTTCCTTTCGCCGGATATGTTCTTTGGGGCTGCACGACACCTGTTTGGATACCTGGAGCGGCCGGTGAAGTGGTTCCACACTTCGTCCGCGGGCGTCGATCACCCGGCGTTCCAACGGGTAATGCAGCGCGGGGTGCGGTTGAGCAACGGTGGTGGAACGCAGGCCAAGCCGATCGCCCAGTGGACGCTAATGTTCATGCTGGCGGCGGCGAAGGGCCTGCGGCCGTGGCTGGACAAGCAAGAGGACAAGGAGTGGAAGTCGCACGAGAGTGACGAGCTGACCGGCCGGGTCTGTGGGATCATCGGGCTCGGCGCGATTGGCCTGGAGATCGCCCGGCTGGCTAAAGCCTTCGAGATGCAAACTGTCGGCGTTCGGCGGTCGCCGGCGCCGGCGGCCAACCTGGATCGGGTCTTGCCGGTGGGGGCGCTGGACGACCTCCTCGAGGCATCCGATTTCGTCGTAGTGGCGGCTCCACTGAACGAGCAGAGCAGGCACATGCTCGGGGAGCGCGAGTTTGCGCTGATGAAGCCAACAGCCTGGCTGCTGAACGTGGGAAGGGGCGCGATCGTCCGCGAGGCGGAACTGGTGAAAGCGCTCGCCGATGGGCAGATTGCCGGGGCCGCATTGGACGTCTTCGAAACAGAGCCCCTGCCGGAAGACAGCCCGCTTTGGACGATGCCCAACGTTTACGTGACGCCGCATAACTCGGGCTCATCGCCCTACTCGCTGGAGCGAGCGGTTGAGGTGTTCGCGCAGAACCTCGAGCGGTTCGTGGCCGACGGCTCGCTTCTGACGGAGGTGCGAATGACCGATCTCGCCGTCAGCCAGTCTGGCTGACGCCGGTCGCCGAGAGGATCTCGGCGAGTGTGAGCAGCGAGTGCAGCTCGTA
>DASTBR010000025.1:0-2483 GCA_035711945.1 Dehalococcoidia bacterium | reverse complement strand
CGGGACGAAAGTGACGGCCGGCTCGCTACCATAGGATTCCTCGAGTGTGGAGTGAACTTCGGACATCACGACGGTGTCAGCAGCCCCCTCGATCACCTCCAGCTCTTCGTCGGACGGTGTGCAGGTCAGTAGCGCGATCAGCTGAACTCGAACGGCTGACGGCTTGATGATCACGCCCCCCTCGTCAGTCCATGTAATCTCATCCATAGCCAACCTCTCCTGCCCAGCGCAATCGAACCTTGCCGGCTTATTGCCCCACACCTCCCCGGGCACCGCTTCGAGCCCTGCACTGGCGCGCTGCTGATCACGGCGCCCGCGCCATGCAGGCCATGGATCGCGGATGGCGCGTGGTCGTGGTCGAGGATGCCTTCGCGAGCTCAGCACCTGAGGGCCATCGCGCAGCGCTCGACCCGATGCGGACACGCTTCAGCTGCCAGATCGGCATCGCCGCAGCAAGGGTCGTTCTGGCCGCCTGGCCGGCGCACAGGTAAGCTCGAGGTCACGATCCCGGTAAGCCGACAGTTCGAGCATCGAGATTCTCGATGCTTCGGCAACGTGTTGAGGGGGCTACACGCATGTTAGGCAAATCTCTGTTCTGGTGGCTCACCAGCTTCCTTGCGATCCTCCTCCTGGCGACATTGGGGCGGAGTCTGCTGGACAGCCTTCTCGTTCGCTGGGACGAGGCCGCCGCGGTGCATCGCGACCGATCGCAGCTCGCGACCGGGGTTTCTTCGCAGGTGTCACCGAACATCGTCATCGTGTTCACGAACGAGGAAGGCGGGCGCACCCGCGTCCTTGCCGATGCAGCGGAGTACTCGGCTTTCGTAAGGGCCACCTTCGAGCGTCTGGAGGCGGCACGTAACGCAACATCAGCTGCGATCGAGCAAGTCGTGGCGGAAGAGTTCATGCCGCTCGAGGCCGCCGCGCACGAACGTGTCCCTCTCTACGCCGATTGGTACTTCGCCTGGAGCACGACCTACCGGCTGCTCTACGAGGCGGCGAAGTCGACGCTTCAGCATGCCCTGGAGCCACGCGTGCTGAGCCTGCAGGCAAGCGTTGCGGCGGATGTGGGCACGTATATCCGGCGGCACTACGAAGAGAACGTTCTGGAACCAGAGATCAGCGACGCTTTGCTGCGACAAGCCTTTACCCACGCCTACCGCCGGGCGCACGGTGAGTATCTGAGTGCGATCGCAGAGCTTGATCATTCCTTCCAGCGCTTCGTTGCCGAGAAGACTACGCACCTCGAGGGCGGCGCGGGCGACATCGCTGCAACGATCGTGGTCGACTGGGACAGCCAGCTCCGGAAGCTCAAGCCGTTGAACCATGAGAAAGGCGGCCTGGGCGCAGTCGGAGGTGCCACCGGCGTCGCCGCCCTTGCGGTGATCGGCGCGAAATCTCCAGCGCTGCCCGTCGCGGCCAAAGCAGTCTTTGGTGGCGCCTCCAAGGCGAGCAGTGCGTTGCTGGTCAAGCTGTCGACCAGACTTGCCGCTCCTGTCGCAAGTAAGGCCGTGGCTACTACGACCTCGGCGGGGACAGGCGCCGCCGCCGGGACCGCCATCGGTGGCCCGTTTGGCGCCGCTGTTGGTGCTCTCACCGGAATCGGGTTCGACCTCGCAGTGAACGAGACTGTGGAGTTGGTGGAGCGGCCCGCGTTCGAAGCGGACGTGCACCGGGCGGTGGCTGCGACTTATGGCGAATGGCGCGAGGCGGTGGAGCGATCGCTTCAGGACGCTGTTGGCATCTGGTTCGGCGACACCATCCAGCTGCTCAGGAGCTTTGACGAACTGAGACCCGCGACGTCCGACCGGGGCATCGGCTGAGCCCAACGGACGCCCAGAGGCAAGGTGACCTCATGGCGGCGCCGATCCGGGAGCTCGAGAAGCTCACGTGTCGGGCAAGCTCGTCCATGGCGTCAACCCGTCACGCGCTGGATGGCCGGCGACCTCGCCGTGGCCCAGGATCTTGCGGGCAATCTTAAGCCCGGTAAGGACAAGGGCATTGAGCGCAATCGACGGCATCGTCGCCATCATCATGGCCATCGGCGGCGCCAGGGTCGCCAAGGAGCAGGTCATGGATACGCCGATGGCCGTGTGGGCCTGAGCGGCGCAGGCGGAGCGCCGCATCATGGCCCCCTCGTGAAGTGAGAATCGCAGGGCCGTCGCGCGGGCGCTAAAGCTTGTTAGACCACGGTCTTTCCGCAACCCAAATCCCCGAGTCAGGTGATCGATGGAGCGGCCCCCGTTTCGACCGGACAGGCGGCATAGCGTGAGGGCCTAGGCCATGAGCCTAGGCGTACGGCTATGTCTGAGGAGGTCCGGCGCGTCGAGGTGATCACCTCGGTGCAGCGCCGCTGGCGCTGGTCGGTGGCGGAGAAGATCCGGCTGGTCGAGGAGACGCTACAGCCGGGCCTGTCGGTCTCGTTCGTGGCCCGCAGGCACGGCATCTCGCCGAGCCTGCTGTTCAACTGGAGGCGGCGGATG
>DASTBR010000024.1:0-4278 GCA_035711945.1 Dehalococcoidia bacterium | reverse complement strand
AGTAGTCGCCAGATTGGGGCGGATGCACTACGCCCCCTACCCGATTCCGCCAGACAGGTGAGGACTAACGAAGGGCGGCGAGGATGTCGTCCGGCTCGGGGTGGTCGCCGGCGGAGTCACTGATGTAGCGGTAGGGAATGGACCCGTCTGGCTTGACGATGAGGACGCCGCCCTGCTGGAAGGCGTGGCCCATAGTCTTTGTCTGGCGGAAGCCCTCAGAGCGTGCCTTCATGCCGCGCGAGAAGACAGCCGGATTGAGGCTCGAAAGCAGGCCACTCTTCATGCCGAGCAGCTTGTAGGTCTGCAGCGAGGGGTCGGTATAGAGCTCACCGGTGAAGCCGGTGTCCTCGCTGAACCAGACGGCCTGCTCGGGCTGGCCGTTGCCGATGACGACGAGCTTCGCGCCTTCTTCCCTGACCTGGTCCTCGATGCCGCGCAACTGCGCGACCTGCTGCTTGCAGAAGATTCAGCCGAAGTGGCGGACGAAGGCGAGGACGGTGGTCTGGTCTTTCCAGAGCGAGCTCAGCGGTACCTCGGCGCCGCTGCGGTCGAGGACGGAAAGCTCGCCAAGCGCGCTGGCCGCGACCATCAGGCCCGCCTGGCGAACTGCGCCTGGTAGGCTTCCTGTGCCGCTGCCGCTGCCTCCGGGTCGAAGAGCGCAAGGAGCTCGGGCGCGAGTTTCTCCTTGCGGTTGTAGACCGTCGCAGCCTCGAGAGCCTCGAGGTAGCGCTCCGTCATGTGCTTGAAGAGCTCCCGGCGCTTCGTCTTGCCCTCAGCCACGGTGTCGCCGAGGACCAGGATCATCGCCGTCCGCAGGGGCCCGTCGCGGCGGAAGTCGGCTGCCGCCATGACCTCACCGCGCAGTAGCCAGCTCTCCACCTCGTTGCGCTTCTGCGGCTGCGACTGAAGGTAGTACTTGAGGTGCTCTGTCCCGTAGGAGATGTGACGCTTCAGATCGCGGGCCGCCAGCTCGGCGAGCTGGTGGTCGGCCTGCGCCAGGTCGAGCTTCTGTAGCTCTTCCATCAGGCCGAGCATGATCGACGAGCGGATGACGTTGATGTAGAGCACGAGCTCGGTGAACTTGAAGCTCGCTGCGACTGTGCGGTTCAGACAGCCGGGGCTCTCGACGCCGAGACCGCCGCCGTTGGCCAGGGCGCGCTTGCGGAAGGCCTCGGCGTGGCGAGCGTGATCGAAGACCTGGGTAGCGAGGTACAGCTTTACCTCGTGGTAGCCGTAGGAGATCTCCTTGAGCCAGCCGCTGATCCAGGAGCTGGAGTTGTACGCCTGCTCAGAGACCCAGCTGTAGATCTGGTCCAGGGCCAGCTCCCGGGTCTCTGAGAGTGGCTCCAAGGTGCCCCAGCGGATGTCGTTGGCCGACGACCAGCGCGAGGCAATCGCCTCTTCGTAGAGGTCGGCCGCATTCTCGGCCCAGACCTGGTACTTGTCGTAGATCGTGTAGGGAGCGGGAAGCCCGCGGTCGCGAGCCGGGAACGAACCGCGTGGCGTGTCGTTTTCGTAGGGCCAGCGGTCAGGCGCCCAGCCGTAGGAGCCGTAGTCGGCGTCGCGCAGGAGGAAGCCGTTGGGGCCGATCGTGGGTCGTGGTGGACGCTCGGTGGGGACGCGCGACCAGCGGAAGTCGAGCGGCGGGACCTGCATGTTGGTCGGGTCGAAGAGCGGGTCGCCCGATCGCCGCGAAGTGCCAAGCTCCTTGGACGCGGAGTCCTCGCCCTCGGTGGCTATCTCCGCTGGTGTCTCGTTTTCGGTTTCCTTGACCTTCTGCTCGTCAGCCACGGTCAGCTGCCGCTGCCGTTCTTGTGGCCGTTGCCGTTCTTGTGGCCGTTGCCCTCGATGGCGTCGAGCACAGCCTTCATCTGCGGAGCCATGCGCTGGCGGCGGTCGCCAAGGCCGACGACCTCGAGGCGGTTCATGTACTCGGAGATCTGGCGCTTGCGGATGGCGCTGAGGCGCTTGTAGCCCTCTTCGAGGTGAACCTCGTCCTTGCCTCCACCGAGGAGGATGGCCATCGACTCGCCGGTTGGTCCGCCGCCGGTGAGGCCGGCCTGGGTAGAGCCGACGCCCAAAAGGCCTTCCTGGCGGTCCAGATAGCTGTGGATCTCTTCGCGGCGCTCCGGCTCTTCCTGGAGGACGTGCTTCATGTGCATGACGCCGAAGGCGACGTGGCGGCTCTCATCCTGGGCCGCCAGGCGGAACATCTTCTTGTCGACCTCGGTCTGGGCGAACATCTCGCCCATGCGGAAGAGCGACTGAACAAAGCCCTCACCGACGAGGTGGAGCGTGGCGGTCATCTCGGTGAAGTCCTGGGCCTGCATGAGGCCAATTGCCCCGGGCCCCGCCTGCAACAGACCGACGCCGTTCGCCAGGGCGCGCTTGCGGAAGACGTCGAGGTGGCGGGCTTCGTCGTTGATCTGGGTAGCGAGGAAGAGGCCGACCTCCATGAACTCGGGCGAGATGTTGGCGGCGTATTGACCGGGGACGTCGCCGGCGATGAACTCGACCTGCGTCAGGAAGGTCATCAGCTGGGACATCGCGAGCTCGAGGTCCTCACCAATCTCGGGGAGCTCGGCCCAGGGGATGTCTACGGCGGAGCTCCACTGGCGGGCGATGGCCTCTTCGTAGAGGAGCCCGGCCGCCGCGGACCAGGAGGAGCCCTTCTCGGCCCAGAGGTTCGAGTACTTGGGTGAAGCGGGGTTGCGCCCGGCGCCACGCATCCTGTAGGTGCGATTGTCGGTGACCTCGGGGACTTCGCCGTAGCTGCCGGTGTTGATCTCGTCGAGGGTGAGGCCCTTGCGACCGGGAGTGGCTCGGATGCCTCTTTCGGTGACAGCGTTCTCCAGCCAGGAGAGGTCGAGGTCTTGGGCCTCTGGCTCCTTGCGCAGCATCTCCAGGGTTTCGGGTGAGATAGTCATGATCTGGCTCCTGTTTTCCCGGGCAGGGTGGACCGTTTCCTCTGTCTCTGTGTCGGCAATACTAAGCGATCGCTTAGCGCATAGCTAGAGAACTCAGCTTCGATCCAAGTGTAAAGCGTGCGACGAATTGCGCCTGCGCTTGCGAGCTTGCAAGGCAGGTTGCACAGGCTTAAGCTTTGCCTCATGGCGACTGACGGTTTCGGCGATTGGCTGGAGGGTTCGATGCGGCAGCAAGGTGTAAGCCAGGCCGAGCTTGCGCGCTCGCTGGGCGTGGCCGAAAGCCAGGTTTCGCGCTGGCGGCGGGACAAAGTGCAGCCGAGTCTGCGGCACCTGCAGCTGCTGGCCGATAGCTTTGCCGTGCCGCGCGCGGTTCTCGAGCCGCTGGCCGGCTATCCGCACACACACCCGGAAAACCCGGACGCCGAGCTGGAAGCAGCGCAGGGACGGTTGCGCCAGCTGCTTGAACAGCGCGTGCCGCGGGCCTTGTGGCCGGCGTACTTGAAGGCCTGCGAGGCGATCGCCGATGGGTTGGCCGCTTCGGTGGCTGAGGCGGCAGCCGCGCAGACGAGCCGGCGCAACCTTGGGTTTACGCGACAGCCGCCAGCGAGCCAATCGTGAAGCTGCTGATCATTGGCGGCACACAGTTCGTCGGGCGGCACATCGCTGAGGCCGCGATTGGCCGCGGTGACGAAGTGACACTGTTCCATCGGGGTCAGACCAATCCCGACATCTTCCCAGAGGCGGAGCATCTACTCGGCGATCGTGACGGCGGCCTTGAGCCGCTGCGCGGGCGGCGCTGGGACGTCGTGGTGGACACATGCGGTTACGTGCCGCGGGTCGTGAGGGAGTCGGCGAGGATGCTTGCTGACAGCATCAAGCTGTACGTGTTCATTTCCAGCCTCTCAGTCCACCCGGACACGAGGACGCGCGGCCAGGACGAGACATCGCCGGTCGCGGAACTCGACGACCCGACGGTTGAAGAGGTGCGCGAGGAAACCTACGGCGGCTTGAAGGTGCTCTGCGAGCGTGCTGTGCAGGAAGAGCTGCCCGGTAGGGCGCTGATCATCCGGCCGGGATTCATCGTCGGGCCGTACGACCCGATCGGTAGGTTTGGCTACTGGCTGGCGCGGGTGGCCGAGGGCGGCGGGGTGCTGGCCCCGGCCCCGCCCGAGGCCGAGCTGCAGATAATCGACGCGCGGGACATGGCCAGCTGGATACTCGACCTGGCGGAACGCCGTGAGGATGGTGTCTACAGCGCGACGGGGCCGGCCGAAGGCCTGACTATGGGCAGGCTGTTGGAGACCATTGGCTGGGTGGCGAAGGGTGAGCCAGATCTCGTCTGGGTTGACCC